>CAJAHV010000144.1 GCA_903939555.1 uncultured Alphaproteobacteria bacterium
CCCCCCGTTTTGCTCAGATGGGACCCACGCTTCCTTCCTACATACTGATCTGCTCGTTGGATGGTGGTGTTTCAGGCGCAACGATGATGGTAGTGCCTCGATCAGTCCCCGACAGGCTCACCCCGCATGGCTCGCTCCATATACTACCTCCCCGGTTCCTGCGGCCGACTTGAGGCTGGGCTGGGTCAGGCTTTGCTAAGTCGCGGGTATAAGGTCGGCGGACGCGAATCTGTTGGTGACTTTCAGCGCCTGAGGTTTGATGAACGGGTCGGGCTGGACTTGCCCCTATAAAGTGGAGAGTTTCCTTCCGATGAAAGGTGAACTCGATGAGCAAGCAGAAGGGTTTTACGAAAGAGTTTGAGGACGAGGCGGTGCGTTTGGCGCTGACCAGTGGGCGGACGCGGCGCGAGTTGGCCGAGAACCTGGGCGTCGGGCTGTCGACGCTGACACGGTGGATCGGCCGGCGCCGCGACCGTGAGATTGATTTTCCCGACAAGGCGCGAACAGAAGATGCTGCCGAGGAGTTGAAGCGGCTGCGCCGCGAGAACGCCATCCTCCGGCAGGAACGCGACATCCTGAAGCGTGCCACCGCTTTTTTCGCCAAGGAGGGAAGTCGATGAGGTTTGCGCTCATCGATCAGGCGAAAGAGCAGTTCCCCGTCCAGCGCCTGTGCAGCGTTCTCGGCGTCAGCCAGAGCGGCTACTTCGCTTGGAAGGATCGCCCGGCATGTCGGCGCCAGCGCGACGATCTGGTGCTGCTGGCACATGCCCGATCAGCGTTCGCGCTGTCGAACGGAGCCTATGGCAGCCCGCGGATGACGCGGGAGTTGCAGGAGCTGACAGCGCATTGGGGCTTCGCCATTGGCCGGCGACGAACCGCCCGCCTGATGCGCGAGAACGACATCAAGGCGCGCCAGAAGCGCCGGTTCAAGCGCACCACCGACAGTGAGCACAGTTGGCCGGTCGCACCCAACATCATCGACCAGGACTTTGCCGCCGACGGCCCCAACCAGAAATGGGGCGTCGATATCTCGTATGTGTGGACGCGGGAGGGATGGCTTTATCTGGCCGTTGTCCTCGACCTGTTCTCGCGCCGCGTCGTTGGCTGGTCTGTTGGCGATCGCCTGCATCGCAAGCTGGCGATCGCTGCCTTGCAGACAGCTCTCACCATGCGGCGTCCGCCCGAGGGGCTGATCCACCACTCCGATCGCAGCAGCCAATATTGCTCCGTGGATTACCAGGCCACGCTACGACGCCACGGCATCCGGATCTCGATGTCGGGCAAGGGCAACTGCTACGACAATGCGATGGTCGAGACGTTCTTCAAGACGCTGAAATCCGAACTGGTCTGGCGAACAAGCTTCTTCACCCGCGCCGATGCCGAGCGGGACATTGCCCGATACATCGACGGCTTCTACAACCCCGTTCGGCGCCATTCCGCGCTCGACTACCTCAGCCCCGCACAGTTCGAAAAACAGGCGCTCAGTTGAGGCAATGCCTCTCCACTTTATCGGGACAAGTCCAGTCGTCGGCCGGCTGCTGCGCCGACCCGAACCGTAGCCGCCCATGATGGAACCCCACGTTAATCGAAAACCCCTGCTCAAATAGCGGGCTTGATCGTTTTTGTCGATAAGTAGTGCAGGCGATACCGCCCAGAGGGCGCTGACGGTGCATCCGGTCGCCCTCAGCTGGTATGGGCGATGACGTCGATCTCGATCAGCAGATCGGGCAGCGCCAAGCTCTTCACCTCGACTATGGTATCGGCCGGATAGGGCGGGGTGAAATATTTCCGTCGAGCTTCCACGATGGCAGGAAAATTGGCCATGTCAGTCATGTAGATCGTCACCTTGACGATGCGGCTGCGGTCACTGCCGCCGGCAGCCAGCACCCTGTCGATATTGGCCATCGTCTGCACAAGCTGGGCATCGAAATCACCCGCACCGTTCAATTCGCCATGCTCGTTGATAGCTGCCTGCCCGGAGAGGAACAGCAGGTTACCAACCTGCCAGCCCGGCGCGATGGCATAAGGCTGGAGCGGATCGGGGCTCATGCTGATCACTTTGACGGTCATGCTCACTGTCTCCCCAGCCGGCGGATCAGCCTTGAAGTGTCGCCGCGCCGACCACCCATTTCCTGCACTTTGGCATAAAAACTGTCAACGCCGGTCGGATTCCAGACCAGCGTGGCGGTGTACAAGCAGACCATTTTCAACGCAGCACAGTTGTTTGCAATTGGAAATCGGTTTCGGCGAGGGGGCTAGCCCTGTGTAGTTTCGCCGGTATCGAGGTTGATGGCGGCGGCCGGCAGGTTCCCAGAGGCGGTAGCTGTAGCCGTTCATGGTGAGGATGCTGACGTGATGGGTCAACCTGCCCAGCAGCGCGCCGGTGATCCGCTCGGAGCCGAGAATCTGGGTCCAGTCCTCGAACGGCAGATCCGAGGTGACGATGATCGAGCCGCGTTCGCAGCTCTAGTGGCAGCGCCGAGTTCGCGCGGCTGGACGTGACGGACATTGCCGCATGCACCGCCGTGATCGCCGGCGCAGTCGTAGGCTGCGACGATCATTAGCATTACTCTGCCGCCAAGGCGGGCATCATCCGGGCGGTGAAGGGCGTGCCGCTCAGGCAGATCGGCCAGGCATCCGAAACCGCCGAGGTGCTGGCCTACCTCGTGTCGGACAAGGCTAGTTACCTCACGGAGCAGAAACTCGTGATCGATGGCGGACTGACGGTGGGGCTCTCGGGGCCCGCCCGCCTCACTCGCAGCCGCAGCGCTTCCAGCTGCCGCGGAACTTGGAGGCTGTGCCGCGCCCGCCAGGACGGTAAGGTATCTGCAGGCCGCTTTCGCCATCGCCCCATGGGTTGCTGTCCCCCTCCTTGCGCCAGGATTGATAGGCGGCGGATTCTTCCTGGATCGCCTTGAGCGGATGGTCAGGCCAATCGACATGCTGGGTCGGCACATCCCAGCGCGCATCATCAAGATAGGCACCGACGATCTTTTCCACCTCGGGGTAATCGCGCGGTGGCCATGGATAGCCCATCGGCGCATCGGTGTGGACGAGGATGAGCGCGCCACTGCGCGAGGCGAAGGGCGCATGGTAGAACTCCTGCGGATGCACCACCACGCTGCCGATGCCCATTTGGCCTTCGTTAAGCAGGAAGCAATCTCCCTGTAGCAGGATGATTTCCTCGAAGCACTCATGGTGCACATGCTCCTTGGGTGCCACCATGCCCGGCTCAATGTACTGGAAGCGGAAATATCCGCCCGGCCCGCCATCAAAGCCCTCATCGGTGGGGTGCGGCACGGGATCGGGCTTGCGGAGAGACTTGTGCATCACGCCATGGCCGCCGGGCACGCTGTTTACCCAAGTCTCGGCATGCGGCTTGATGGTGCGGTTGCGAGTATAGGGGTAGGGGAAGCACGGCAGGTTCGGGTTCCACAGCGCCAGCGCCAGCGCGCCCTTGCGCGAGAAAAGTTCGCCACCGCCACACAGCTGCGGTACATGGATATAGCCCGAGCCGCCGACCTCCTGGTGCTCAGTGCTGCCATCATCAAGGGACAGCGAGCCGCTCCACAGGAAGAACTCCAGCGAGCCGAGAGCGGCATCGGTGCGCGCCCGCCAGCCGGCCGGAATCTCCACCACCCATGTGGAAGCGCCGCTGCGGGGATCATGGCTCATCAGCGCGCCTACCAGCCCCCCGATGGGCGCCGGGGCGTCGAGCCTGCTGCGGTTCAGCGCTAGCAGGTTATAGAATCCAGGGTCTTCGCGGTTGACATTGTGCATCGTGTCTCTCCCAAGGTGGCAAGCAGCTTGCAGGCTCTCAGAGGCCCGGTGCTGCGATGATTGTGCCGGTCAGGCTTTCAGCCGAGCCACTAGCGGCCACGGCAGCGGCACCAAAGGCAAACTCGTAGAACGGCGTCGCGCTGGTGCCTACCATCGGCTGCTCGACCTCCCAGACCGCGCCGTCAAAGCGCGGGGTCGCCGAGGCAGCCCCGGCAATTCGCACGCCGCCCGGCTCGAACATGCTCTGGCCGCTCAGCCGCTTCAACCGATAGCTGTTGTAGTTTACCGAGAGGTCTGCGGCCTTGGGGTCGATGCCCCATTTTTCCGTCCAGCCGCCGGCGAATTCGATCACGGCGTGGTTTGTCCACACGGCATCGGCCAGCACCGGGTCGAGATACATGAAATCAAAATGCGTGAAGGCACCGGAGGCCGGGTTCGTCACCTTCCAGTTCGAGTAATGCAGAATGCCCGGCACACTGTTGAAGAACGGCGCATCCACGTCGCGAAGCCACTGTTCATAGCCGCGCGCACCGGAGTCGGCGCGCGGCGTATAGGGCAGGAATACCATGATATCGGTGACAAGTTGCATTGCTTGATCCTTCTTCAAAGCCCGGCGATGAAATCAGCGAGTCCGGTCGCAACGCCCTGCGGATCCCGATCCGGCTGGAAATCGGCGCCGCCGACGATAGATTGCGTCGCATCAGGGCGCATTTCGCAAGCCCGTTCGAACAGCGGCCACAACACGTCGTCGCGGGAACACATGATGTGCAGCGGCACGTCGAGCCTGAGAAAAAAACCTTCGACGTCCTGGTCCCACACGGCATTGAAGGCCATTGGCATGGTGCGATGGCCTATCAAGTGATCGACCAATTCACGACGGTGCAATTCCAGGTCGTGGCCGGCGCCGATCATATTCAGATAATCCCAGGCGGTCTGCAGGAATGCGCCGCTGCGCTCCACCTTAAATGGTTCGACGAAGATTTTACGATACTCGGCCTTCTCGACATCATTGACGAGAACCGGTCCGATCAGGGTCAGCGACAGCAGCCGGCCAGGGTGACGCGAAGGCATCTCGATCGCCGCGCAACCGCCGGTATGGTGACCGCAGACATGAAAGCGATCGATGCCCAGGTCGGAAATCGCTTCCATCAGCCTATCGCAGACATAGCTCAGGTCAGGGATGGTGTCGGGCTGATAGCTTTGTCCAAAACCCGGCGAATCGAAAGACAGGCAGCGATAACGATCCGCCAGCTGTTTCATGACCTTTTCAAACATCACACCCGACGATGCCGTCTGGTGGTAAAAGGCGATGACCGGGGCATCGATTGGCCCGGCTTCGCGCAGATGAACCTGGCCATCCCGGCAATTGGCATAGCGCCGGGTGATCATTCGCCCTTCTCCACCAGTTCGATCGCTGCACTGTAAGATTGGGTCTCGGTCGCGCGCTTTTCCAGTTCCTCGCGTTCCTGGTGCACAACGCGCAATACGGTATCGAGATAGCGCTCGCGCCAGGCATCGCGTTCGGCACGGATCGCTGCGTCGGGAACAAAAGCGTCGATGGCGGCGCGGCTCAGCGGCTTGCCGGATTCGAACAGCCGCTCGATGCTGTCTATGCGGTCGCGCAGCACCGCGACTTCGCCCGCCAGCGCTAGGGTGATCGACAGGTTCTTGTCGACCGCCGCATCCTCGAAATATTGTGGCCGCTCGCCGCGGGCCTTTTTTTGCAGCGTGACATCGTCAGCCATGATCGTTCTTGTCCTTGCCTGCAGAGAACCGCTCGGTCATTTTCGCGCTCCCCAGAGCCACCAGGCGCCACCACCGCCAAAGTCACCGGCCTGGAAAACATTGGTCCGCTTGGCCTCCGCCGCATCGAAGGCGCTCGGCTCATAGGCTTCGAACGCCTTGGCCGGATCAAAGCCAGTCGCGGCGGCAATTTCGGCAGCGACGATCTCGTGCGAGGCGCCCCAATAAGGCTCGTTATTATTGCGCGTGTCCCAGTCGAGCATAAAGGCGTCATAGGCCGACAAATCGCGATATGGCGGCGTTTCGGCATGGATAACGATACCGCCATCGGCCAGCAGGCGGTGGCATTCGCGCATTATCGCACGCATCGCGGCATTGCTGGTCTCATGCACCAGAATATGGCTAACGATCAGGTCAAACGAGCCGTCGGCAAAATCGGTCGCCTCGGCATTCTGCTGGCTGAAATGCACAGTCTTGCCCAGCGACTGGGCACGTGCATGGGCATAGCGCAGCACAGGCGCGCCGACATCGATCCCATGCATCTCGGCACCCGGCCAAGCATCGCAATAGCTCAGTGTCGAATGACCGACGGTGCAGCCCATGTCGAGGATGCGCCGGGGCCGGAAAGCGGGGACGTTCTCCTGAAGCCAGGCGATTGTGGTGTCGCCGATGTCGGAATTGAGTGGGCCCATGCGACCCATGGCATAGATATAGACGGCACTATCGTAGACGGCGCCGTTAGCGACGTCGTCGGCGGTGAATTCGGTGTGATAGCCGCCCGGCATGCAGTGGATATCGACGCTTCTGTGATAGCGTGGGATTTCTAGCTGGGGGTCGAGGCGCAGTGTACCTTGCTCTGTCATAGCCTTGGCGGTGGCGACAAGCGCCGGCAGTTGGCGCTCGACCGGGATCTGCACCGATTTCCACATCATCTCCTGGCTGTTGCGCTGCAACGAACTCCAGAAGGCAAAATATGGTTCGTTGGCCATCGCCTTGCGGATCTCCGCATAGGTTGCAGGATCGCGGCCATGTGCCCGTGCATAGGCTGGCCGGGCGCGGGCTTCGAAGGCACCCTTGTTACCGGGCGACACCTTAGCGGCGAGGTGAAACTTTAGGCTCTTGACGAATTCCTGCCGGGAAAATTCGTCAGATGTCGTCTCCGGCAGGATACCGTGGCGCTGCTGAACGTTGCGATCGAGTTCGATTTCCATGACAGTTCTACCTTCGGGAGTTCAGGTTCGATACGAATCGATGCGCGCTGCCCGCTCGCGTGCAGAAACGATCTGCGCGGCGTCGCGGAGCGATTCACGCATCCGCCACGCCGTGCGATGGCTGACCCCGCATTCGGCGCACAGGGTGCGAAGCAGGACCTTGCCGGCTTCGCGGTCGAACAGCACCGCCGCCTGCCACCAGACCGTTTGGCGAATCTTGGTGCCGCGCGGCGGCCTGCCGCCCGGCATTGCAGCTATCAGCCGTTCGGCTGTCATGCTTCAACCGACGGCGACAGATATGACGCGATACGGAACATTTTCCTGCTCCCTTGCCCCTGCGTCACAACACCAAGCTGATCCGGACGTTCAAGCGCGCCAGCAAATCCTTCTTGTCGAGATCCTCGCCGATGGCTTCATCCTGAATTACATTGTCGCGAACCAGCCCGTCAGTCGCAGCCTTGGTAAGGATAACCAGCAGATTGGTGTCATCGAGCAGCACGAACGGAAAATCATGCCAAGTACCGATGTGCATCATGAAGCCGGCAGTGCCGTCGAAAAGGAATGCCTCGATCTTGTCGAGGTCAGGGACTTCCTTGTCATTGGCCGGCGCGAAGACGCCAATGAACGGCTTCGACCCCAGTGAGATGAAGGCCTGAGTATGCTTGAAATGCCGCTCCATCCAGCGAACGTGCAGCGCCCGGCGCTGCACGGTGACGATCGGCATCTCGATATCACCCTGCGACTTGAAGTCGGCTACGCGGCGGACCTTAGCCGCACCATCATAAAAATCGATCGGCATCGGCGCCACGCTCGGATCATATCCGAGAACAATGCCATAAGGTGCCAGTGCTTCCACAGTAGCAGTTTTTACCTGGATGGAAACCTGCTGCGGTTCGGCAGCGATGGAAGGTGCAGTAGCCATGATGTCTGTCTCCTGTGAAGCAAAAGCGATGGGCGATCAGCCCGGAGTTTGTCCGGATGTATCCTGCAACTTACGGGCGGCGGCCTTCACGGCGCGCACGAGGCTGCGGTAGCCCGTGCAGCGGCACAGGTTGCCGGCAAGGCCGGTGTCGATCTGGGCATCCGTGGGCTCCGGATGCTCGGCAAGCAGTTCCATGGCGGAAAGCAGCATGCCCGGCGCGCAATAGCCGCACTGGAAGCCGGCCTCGTCCCAGAACGCCTGCTGCACCGGGTTGAGCGTGCCATCGGCGCGTTTCAGCCCTTCGATGGTGACAATCTCGGCGCGCGGCAGCGTCGCCGCCTGGGTGAGGCAGGATTTCACGATGCGCCCGTCCAGCATCACCGTGCAGGCGCCGCAATGCCCGGTCTGGCAGCCCATATGGGTGCCCGTCAGGCCCAGCTGCTCACGCACGGCATCAAGCAGGGACATGCCCGGCATCGCCTCGATCTCGTGCAGCTTGCCGTTGACGCGCCACTGCACCAGCACACTCTGAACCAACAGGTCGTCCATTATTTCTGTCCTGCTCTGGCCACGGCTGCTGCCATGGCGCGCCTTGCCACCACGCCGGCCATCGCCTGGCGCCACTCGCCGCTGCCCTGCTGGTCGGAGAGCGGCTGCTTCACCAGCGCCGGGCAGCGCAGTTCCAGCTGCTCGGCTGCTGCCGCCGTCCAGGCCTGCCCGATGAGCCCCTGCACGGCAGCCGCGGCATCGATGATCCGGTCCGCCACCGCGCCGATCATCAGCGTCGCCGCCGTGATCCGGCCGGCGTCCAGCTGCACTGTCGCCGCGGCATTGGCCGAGCCATAGGCCCCGCCAGACAGCTTGAGCTTCTCATAGGCCCAGCCCGTGCCCGCGGCCATCGCCGGCACCAGCACCCGTACCAGAATCGCCTCGCTGCCCAGCCCATGGCTGGTCTCGTGCATCAGTGCCGCAAGGCTGGTCCGCCGGGTCTCGCCCGCCTTCACCAGTTCCACTTCGGCGCCCAGCGCCAGCAGCGCCGGCGCGATATCGTAAAGCGGGTGCATCGCCACCAGGTTGCCGCCGAGCGTCGCCCGGTTATGCACCTGCCGGCCACCGCCGGCACGGCTGGCGGCATCGGCCAGCATCGGCAGCTTTTCCGCCACGATGGCGTTGCCCTGCAGCTCGCGGTGTACGGTCAGCGCGCCGATGCTCACCACGCCGTCGGCCTCGGAGATGCCGCGCAGTTCCTTAAGCCCGCCGATATCGATGTAGATGTCGGGCTGCATCGCGCCATGGTTGATGTATGGCATGATCTCCTGGCCACCGGCGATGATGACACTGCCGCCGGAGAGCCCGGCCAGCAGCTCACTCGCCTGCGCCAGCGAATTCGGCCGTGCGAAGCTTGGATAAAGGCTCATTCCGCAGCTTCCCTCTGGCCACGCTTGCGAGCCGCCTGGATGGCGCCCCACACATTGGGTGCGCTGAGCGGCAGGGTGTTCAGCGACACGCCAAGCGGGATCAGCGCATTGTTGATGGCATTGACGACAGCGGCGGCAGACCCGCCCACCCCGGCCTCGCCGGCTCCCTTGAGGCCCATGTAGGTGACGGGGTTGGGGCTGTCGTGGTGGACCATCTTCACCGCCGGCAGGTCCTCGCTGCGCGGCATCACATAGTCCATGAACGAGCGGGTGAGCTGCCGGCCCGAGCTGTCAAAGGCAATCGCTTCGAACATCGCGCCGCCCACGCCAAAGGAGATGGCGCCGCAGGCCTGGCCTTCGACCAGCACAGGATTGATCACCCGGCCGCAATCATGTGCGGCGGCAAAGGCCAGCACCTTGGTCTTGCCGGTCTCCACATCCACTTCGCACACCGTCACATAGGCGGCGTTGGAATAGCTGGGGTAGGGGTTGATCCGGCCGTTCTCATCGGGCGTGTGCCGGATGTTGGAGGGCTTGAAGGTGGCGGTCGCCTCCAGGGGCAGCGTGATGCCATGGGCAACGCTGTAGGCGCCGGTATAGGCGGCGTAGCACACCTCCTTGAAGGTCAGCGTGCGGCCCTGCTGGCCCTTCACGCTGAACACGCCGCGGTGCAGCTCCACGTCTGCCTCCGGTACGTCGAACAGCGCTGCTGCCACGGTCACCACCTTGGCGCGCACCTGCTGCGCCGCCAGCGCCGCCGAGCCGCCGCCGACGATGGTGCTGCGGCCGGAGTAATTGCCAAAGCCATAGGGGCAGGTGGTGGTGTCCCCCTGTGTCACCTCGATGGCGTCCATCGTCACGCCCAGCTCATCGGCCACGATCTGGGCGATGCCGGTGGGGTTGCCGGTGCCGGGAGTCGTCACACCGGTGAGGATCCGCACCGAGCCATCGGGCGCCACCCGCACCGAGCTGCTGTCATAGCCCGCGACCATCGTGCCGGGCAGCGCGCCGCCCTCCGGCGTCAGCTCGAAGGCCACGCCGATGCCGATGTACTTGCCGTCCTTGGGCCCTTCCGCCTGCCTGGCCTTCCAGCCTTCATAGCCGATGGCGTGCATGGCCTTGAGCACCGCGCCGGAATAATCGCCGCTGTCATAGATCAGCCCGGTGGGGCTGTTGTAGGGGAACTGCTCGGCGCGGATGAAGTTCTTCAGCCGGATCTCGGCGGCGTCCATGCCGAGCTGGCGGGCAGCATCCTCGATCGCCAGTTCCAGCGCCAGCGCCGTCGATTCCTTGCCATAGCCACGCGCCGCATTCCACGATGGCTTGTTGGTGATCACCACCGTCATCTGCACATCGATATCGCGCACGGCGTAGGGCCCCGGCATGGTCAGGCCGGTGAGGAAGGCCATGCCCCAGCCGGGGCAGGCGGAGGGCGCGCCGACATTGGCGAAATAGCGGTCCCGCAGGCCCAGGATCACGCCGTCCGCGTCCAGCGCCAGTTCCATGTGGTGGCGCTGCTCGCGGGCGCCGATCAGCAGGCACTCCTCGCGAGTTTCGGTCCATTTCACCGGCCGGCCGGTCAGCTTGGCGAGCAGGCACATCAGCGCCTCCTCCGGGTGCCCGTGCATCTTCATGCCGAACGCCCCGCCGATCACCGGCGCATGCACGCGGATCTTGCTCTCGGGCATGCCCAGCACTTCCGAGAGCACATGGCGCAGCGGGTGCGGGTTCTGTGCTGTGGCGTAGAGCGTCACGCCCTCGATGTCGTGTTCCCACACGGCGTTGTAGCAGCGCGTCTCGATAGGCTGGGTGGAGAAGCGGTGGATGTCCACGCTGGTCTTCACCACATGCGCCGCCTTCGCAAAGGCCGCATCGGGATCACCGTTGCGGAACGGCGCCTGCATCATAATGTTGCTGTCCCAGCCCGGCACCACGATGTGGGCGTCCGGCGCGGTCGCCGCCTCGGCATCGAGCACCGGCTCCAGCACGTCATACACGATCTGGATGCGCTGGGCGGCAAAGCGCGCGGTGCGCTTGTCCTCGGCCACCACCACGGCCACCGGCTGGCCGTAGCACCACACGTCGTCCACGGCCATCACCCGCACTTCGGCGCTCTTGCCGCCAAACACGGCGGGGTCGATATAGTGGGTGATCGGCTTGAGATGCGCGGCAGCCTCGGCGCCATCCAGCACTCGCACCACGCCCGAAACCTTCAGCGCACCCGAGCTGTCGATGCGGCGGATCCGTGCCGCGGCGTGCGGGCTGCGCACGATATGGGCGTAGAGCTGGCCGGGAAACACGAAGTCGTTCGTGTAGCGCGCCGCGCCCACGATCGGCGCGCGTCCCTCGATGGTGCGGACCGCCTGGCCGACGTAGCGCGTGTCATCAGTGGTGGAATGATCGGCCATGTCAGGCGCCTTTCAGCTCTTCCAGCGTCGGGAAGGGATAGTCCGGGCTGGGCGGGCAGAAGCAGATGTGGCGGAATGGCACGGTGCCGAGCACCTTCACATGCTTGCGCGCTCCCAGCGGATAAGTGAACACCGTGCCGGGTTTGATATGGGCCTTGATGCTCTCGGCGTAGAGCGGCGGCAGGAACACCTCCACCTCCATCTCGCCGCTGATGCAATATTGGAATTCATCATGGACGAAGGTCCATAAAAACTCGTCACCGGGCAGGAAGTCCTCGACGATCACCTGGCAGTTCGGCTGGTTGATGGCGCTGTAGCCGCGGATCTTCACACCGGGGTTGAAGGGCAGGTCGAGCAGCGGGGCAGCATCCAGCGCCGCATGGGCTGCGGCATCGATATGGTGGAAGCTGAAGCCCGAGCGAGCCGTGGGGGCAAGGCCGACAGGCATGATTAACACTCCCTCAAGGGCCGGCGCGGGGGCGGCCCGCGCCGGCGATTGATGATCAGAACCGCACCTTGCCCTCAAGGCCGAAGCTGCGGGTGAAGGCGCGGAACACGGCGTGCGCCTGCGGGAGGATCACCACAGCATCCGAGTTGTAGCGCTTGTTGAACAGGTTCTTTGACCAGAGCGTCAGGTCCCAGCGGTCGGTCGTCAGGCCGAGGCGAGCATTGACGAGGTCCACCGGGTCACGCCGAGTGTTGGCCTGGTTGCGCTGATCGTACCAGATCGAACCGCTGCGGGTCCAATCGGCACGGGCCAGCACGTTCATGTCGTCAGTGAGCGGCTGGAGTAGCTGGCCGCCGGCGCTGGCGTTGTAGTCCGCAGCAAACGGCACGCGGTTGCCGATGATGTCCGCCCGGTCGACCGGATTGATGCTGTCGATATCGGTGATCTTGCTGTCAGCGAGACCGAAGCCGCCAAACACGGTCAGCGTGTCCGTGAGACGGGCGTTGATATCGAACTCGAAGCCCTGGATGCGGACCTTCTTGATCTGCGACACCGCCTGGATGCCGCCGGTCGGGAAGAATTCGAACTGCTGCGAGTTGCGGACCGTGGTGTGGTAGATGGCGCCATTGAGGCTGACGCGGCGATCGAAGAACTGCGACTTGAAGCCGATTTCGAAAGCATCGGCGACTTCCTTGTCATAGCTGTCCTGCACTAGGATGTCCGGAATGCCGACCACCAGCGTGGCGCGGGTGCCGATTGGGTTGTAGCCACCCGATTTGAAGCTGCGCCCGAAGCCGGCATAAACTGAGCCGTTGCCCGAGGGGAGTTTGTAGGTGACGGTCGCCTTGGGCTGCAGTTGCTTGAAAGTGCGTTGGTCGAAGCAGTTCGCCGCCGTGCGACCGGTGGTGGCCACGCACAGGTTGTAGATTGCGGCCGGAGCGCCCGCTGCCACGCCGAAGAACGGGTTGGCGATATTCGGCGTCTCGGTGCGCACGGTACGGCGCTCGATATCGTAGCGCAGGGCAAGCTGAAGCTCGAGATCATCGGTCACATCATACTGAATATTGCCGAACGGCGCGTAGTTGCGTGAGGAATAGGCGTTGCGATCATAGTTGAGCGTGCCGTTGTTACTGTCCGGCCCATCGATACCGATGGTCGGCAGAATCGAGCCGCCACCGATGATCTGGCGGTCAACCGGCGCGACAGGAGCACCGATATTGGTGCCGCGGATCACGAACGGCGGTAGCAGTTTGCCATTGGCATCACGCGGCAGCCGGCCATTCAGGCCCTGCTCGGTGGTGAAGTTACGCTTGGAAGTAAGGAAGAAGAATCCCGCCTGCCAGCGCAATCGCTGGTCGCTCGCCGAAGTGATGCGGAACTCTTGTGTGAAGGCGCGGTTGGCGATGCGGAATTTCTGGGTATTGTCTCCGAACACGGCGAGGATATCGAGGCCCAGCCCCGGCGAAAGCGCATCGGTGACAAAGCTATTGCCGGCAAAATTCCAGGCGCCATAAGGGTAGTTCTTGCCCTGATAGGCATCGGTGATCTTGCTGAAGTTGGACACCGAGGTGAAGCTGATGCCACCAAAGTCATGGTCGATCTTTACCGAAGTGTTGAACTTGTCCTGGCGGTTGTTGCCGGGCACGTCATTCGTCCACTCGCCGTTGGTGGCGTTGGTGTCGATCACGGTGGTCCGCACGCCGCCCTGGGTGGCACCAACCACCTGAGAGTTGAAGGCGATGGCGCCGCCGTCGACCCGGCTCAGATTGGCGCGGAAATCCACCTTGGTATCTTCGCCGGCCTGCCAATCGAGGCGCAGACGGCCCTGCTTCTCGGTAGAGCGCAAGACCTTTTCACCGGTGTTAATGTTGGTGAATGGGCCATCGCTGTCGCTGATCGAGCCGGAGAGGCGGAAGCGCAGCTTGCCGGGTATGATGGCACCGCCGATGCTGGCGTTGGCGCGGGCGGTGTTCCAGTTGCCATAGCCGAAGGTGGCCTGGCCTTCGAGCTCGTCGGTGGGTGCCTTGGTGGTAATGATAATGGCACCGGCAGCGGCATTGCGGCCGTAGAGCGCACCCTGCGGGCCCTTGAGCACTTCGATCTGTTGGACATCGAAGAGTTCGCCGTTGAACTCGTTCTGGGTCACGAGTTGCACGCCATCGATCACGATGGCGACCGCGCCTTCCGACTGTCGAACTGACGTCTGGCCGCGGATGTTTACGAAAAATTCGCCGGCGTGGTTCGAGGTCTGGAAGGTCACGTTGGGGGTGAGCGCCAGAAAGTCCTGCGGACGGCTGATGCCGGCTTGGGCGATGGCGGCCTCGCTGAACACTTGCACGGCCACCGGCACATCGATGAACTTCTGGTCGCGCTTGGTCCCAGTCACAATGATCTCGGCAGCATCGCTTGGTGCCTGGACGGCAGGCCCTGACGCTTCCTGCGCCAGGGCTGCGGATCCACCAAGCGTGCTGGTAAGTGCGATTGCGGCGAGGCTGGCGGTCAGTTTCAGTCGCATGTCCATAAAGTTCTCCCTCCTGTTCCGGCGCTGCGCCTGCAGAGCCGGTCTCCCCTATCATTCCGACCGGGCTGCTTTCCTGCAGTTGCCCCGGACGGGGCTGTGAAGCGCTCCCCGCTTCGCATTTCAGATTGTATGCAAAATAAGGGTGGGAATCAGATATTAAGTCAACAAAAAAAATTAGCGCTGCTATGATGGTATTTTACCGTTGTTAACATAGCTAATTTACAGCTAAATTTTGAAAAGGCGTCACAATGGAAGAACGCAGTCCAGACCGCTACATGACCTCTGGTGAGACGGCAGCCTCTCTCACTCGCGCTGAATTAGCCATGATGAGATCCTTTGAAGCATTTGAAAGATGGGGTTTTTTTCTTCACAAAAGTGTCAGCAGCGCGGCGCTGAGCCCACAGGATGTGCGGCTTCTGCACTCGCTTCGGATGCGTGGCGGCGCGCAGAATCTCTCAGAATTGCTGCTCTTTATGAACCGAAATGATGTGTCGACAATCCAGTACTCACTCCGCAAAATCGAGCAGGCCGGTCTGATCGAGCGGATTACCGGTAATTCCAAGCGCGAAGCTGGGTATCGACTCACAGTCTCCGGCGAGCAGGCGACTGATGATTACGCCTCTCTGCGCAACGAAATCCTCGTCAGCTTGATTGGGGACGTGAATGGGCTGGTCGAATCACTGGAAGGTGCCGCAGCAGCGCTGGAGCGACTCACCGGCCTTTACGACCAATCGACGCAAACCGTGCTCAATCGCAAGATCCTGAGCCGCTGAACGCAAGCCGGGCGGCAAGCATCTCTGCCTGCCGCCCGGCGTTGTTTGCTACAGGCGCTATTGGCGGCGCTTAGCCCTTTTCAACGCCGCCCAGAAAGTCGGCCAGCCCGGCGGCAAAATTGTCGGCATCGAGGTCAGGCTCGAAGTTGGCGCCCTGCAGCGGCAGCACCCGCGCATCCGGCCGCATCTCCGCGGCCCGCCCCAGATAGGCGTGGAGCACATCGTCGGGGGCCGCGCCGATCATCATAGGGCAGATTATCTGCTTGTAATACAATGGGAAATCCTGCCCCCACACGGCCTTGTAGCTCTGCACGCGGCCCCACCAGGCGCGCAGCTGGTCAGACATTTCACGGTTGATCAGCAGCGGGTCTGCATGCGCCCCGAGCATCCGCAGATACTCCCAATTCTCCAGCAGATAGCTGCCGCTCACCACCGGCTGGAAGGGAATCCCGAAGTGCTTCGAGAACTCCAGACGCTCCTCATCGGTCAACGGCACAGGCCCGATCATGGTCAGGGACCGGGCCAGCTCCGGATGTCGCGCCGCCATCTCGACGCCAATGCACGAGCCGGTGTGATGCCCGACAATGTGCGCCTGCTCGATCCCAGCGTCGCGCACCGCCTCATAGAGCCACTCGACATATTGCGTCATCGCGGGCGCTGAATCCTTTTCGGCATCGAACGAGCCGCCAAAGCCCGGTGTGTCAAAGGCGTACATCGGCCAGCGCCCGGACAGCCGTTCCATGGTCTTCAGCCACATCTGCCCCGAACTCGCGGTCTGGTGAAAGAAGATGATCGGCGTGCCGCTGCCGGCTGTGTGCCGATAATGCACCTGGCCGCCGCTGCAGTCCGAATAACCTTTACGCACCTGCATGTCGTGTCCCTCTCGACGAATCATATTCGATTTTGCATACAGTTCTTGCGTATGCGGGACAAGCAGGGGAGACGCGGATGACCATTGCCAGCTTGGAGGCGGCCTTCGAGGCGCTAACGGCGGCGCTCGCCAGGGGGGATCTGGATGCCTTTTATGGCGTCATGCTCCCCGATGCGATGATCATGGACGAGGATTTGCCCTTCCGCGTCGACAAGGCCGGCTTCCAGGCCCACATCGCCTTCCACGGCCCGGACAATTGGGAAGGGTTTGCCTGGAAGCCGAGCAGCCCGCGCTTTGCGGTCAGCGGCATGACGGGTGTTGTCACCGGCTTCGCCATGTTTCGCGGCAAGCCCCGCGACGCCGGCTTCCGCCTGCGCCCGATGCTGTTCAGCCAGGGCTGGACGCAGGCCGCCTCCGGCTGGCGCCTCGCCAGCTGGCAGCAGAGCCCGGTCATCGGCCATGTCACCACGCAATCGCCCGGTTGAGGACATCAGCATGCGCAATTCCAACGCCATCGGCCGCCGCGATGCGGTCAAGCTCGTCGCTGTCGGCCTCGCCGCTACCGCCACAGGTGCATCGGCCCAGCAGCCCAGCGCCGCCGCTCTGGAGGCAGCCTTCCGCGCCGCTTTTGCCACGCCGCCGGACAAGCCCGGCGATGTTGCCGCCGCGCGCCTGGCCTTCCTTCACGATGCGGCGCTGGCCATTGATTCCGATTTGCCGTTCCCGCTGGATCGGGCCGGCTATGCCGATCATCTCGGTTTCCATGGCCAATATTGGGAGCGCATGGACGTGCAGCTCCTCGAAGTCCGCACCGCCATCCACGGCAACACAGGCATCGTCTCGGCCTATTACAGCCAGCGCGGCAAGCCCCGGAACGCCGGCTTTCGCCTGCGTCCCGGCTATTGCACGGCGGTCTGCACGCTGGAGGGCGGCCGCTGGCGGGCGCTCGCCCTGCACATGGCGCCGCTCAGCGCGCAGATCCTCGATGCCTCGCCCGGCTAGGCGGGCTGCGAGGCTGAGGTCCGCAGCTTCGGCATCACCGTCTCGCCGAAATCGCGGATGCCGGATACGAAATCCGGCCAGCTGAACAGCATGCCTTCGATGCCGGTGGCCGCCGCAATGTCATCGATCTTGGCGGCCACTGTATCGGGGCTGCCGTGGATCACCGGTATGCCCATGAAGCCCATGTTGCCGGCCTCCAGCGAGAGCGCCAGCCCGGCCTTCATCCGCTCGGAGGTGCCGCCGACATTGGTATCGAGCGCGGCGCTGGCCATGATGTTGGCAATTGCGCCCTGGTCGGCCCCGGCGACGATCCGGTCGGCGATGTTGCGTGCCTCGGCGTCAGTGGGCGCCAGCACCATCTGGAACAGCGCATAGGTGCCGACCGTGCGGCCATGGCTGGCGCTCTCGGCCCGGACATTGGCGACAATGCCCGCCAGCGCCTCCTCATGGGCAATCACGAAATTATGGTCGCCCATCTTGGCAGTGAAGGCGATGCCCTTGGGCGATTGCCCGGCGCAGACAATGGGGATCTCGCGGCCCGGCTTGGGCAGCATGGCGCAATTTTCCAGCTGGAAGAACTCGCCGCGGTGGGTAACGCTGCCATCCCGCCACAGCGCCTTGACGATGGAGAGATATTCCTCGGCAAAATCATAGCGCCGGTCAAAATACTCATCGCCGCGCCACAGGCCCATCTGGGTGTATTCCGGCTTGTTCCAGCCGGTGACGATGTTGAGCCCGCAGCGGCCACCGCTGATGTCATCGATGGTGGCGATCATGCGCGCCACCACTGCCGGGTGGGTGCTGAGCAGCGTCACGCTGGGGAACAGCCCGATGCGGGAGGTCTCCGCCGCCAGCGCCGCCATCAGCGTGAAGGATTCAAGGCATGCGTCCCAATAGCCGGTCTCGCCGCCAAAGCCGCGAAACTTCATCATCGAGAGCACGAAATCCAGCCCCTGCCGCTCGGCCTCCAGTGTGATCGCGCGGTTATGGGCGTAGGTGGGCATGTAGACCGGGCTGGCCTTGGACGGGATGTAGCCGTTGCTGCCGTTGGGCAGGAATACCCCGAACTTCATGCACCCGCCTCGGCCAGCTTGCTGGGCGCAACGGGGATCGGGTAGCCGGGGTTCGGGTAGCAGAAGCACAGGTGGCGGAACGGCGTATCGGAGAGCACGCGCCACACCACCCGGCAGCCCTTGGGCAGGAAGTAGGTCGAGCCGGCCTTCACCACCACCTTGCCGCTCTCCAGCATCAGCGGCGGAAGGTGATACTCGATCTCGCACTCGCCCTGGATGACATAGTGAGCCTCGTCATGCGCCAGCGTCCAGGGGATGTCCTTGCCCTTGAAGAAGTCCTCCAGGTTCACCTGCATCGCCGGCTCGTTGATGCCGGTGTTGACGGCGCGGAACTGCGAGCCGGGCACGAACGGAAACTCCATGTCCGGCGCATCGGCAAGGTCGGTGTCATTGTAATGATAATGGGCAAACCTGCCCCAGGCGATTTTATCCATGTCGTCTCTCCTCACTCTAAAAGCCCAAGCTTTCCTCCAGCACGCCGAGCGCGGCGTCGAAGGCGGCAAGACCGGTGTCGATCTCGCTCTCGCTGATGATGAAGGGTGGGCCGACCTTGACCGTATTCGGTACAAAACCGCCCAAAAACACGCCGCGCGCCGCGCATTCCCGGCCGATGATGGCATTGGGGTTCTGCGACAGGTCGCCGGTGAAGCCGGTGTAGCGATCATCCTTGATGATCGGCTGGCCGTCGCGGCCGACCAGATCGACGGCGTAATACAGCCCGGAACCCCCAATCCGACCGATGCTGGGATGGCGCGCCTTCAATGCCTCCAGCCCGGCGCGGACGATTTTTCCCTTGGCCTGCACCTGCCCGATCATGTCCTCGGCCAGCATCGCCTCCAGACAGCCGACGATCGACGCGGCAATGAGCGGATGCCCGTCCCAGGTCGTGCCGCTCCACCAGCGCGCATCCTCGAAAAACTGCGCGATGGGCTTTGATGCAATCACCGCGCCCGAAGGCAGGCTGGAGCCGTTGATGGACTTGCCGGTGGCCATGATGTCCGGATGGATGCCCGGATACATCTGATAGCCGAACCAGTGGCCGAGCCGCCCGAAGCCGCACAGCACTTCGTCATCAATCCACAGCAGCCCATATTCACGGATCAGCTCATGGAGCGCCGGCATATAATCCGGATGCGGAAACAGCCCGCCCGCACCCAGCATCGGCTCGGTGATGATCGCCGCGACATTCTCGGGTCCCACCGCGCGGATCATCGCGCGGGTCGCGGCGATGGAGGGCAGTTCGCCATTGGTCTGAAAGTCATCGCCCTCGGGAGGCGGGATCGGCATGAAGCCCTGGGAGGCAAAGCCCGGCACATCGCGCACAGGGCCACCGGCCTCGGCGCTGGAGATGTTGTTGCGGTAGCCGCGCAGCATGGTGGCGCCCACCGAAAGTCCGTGGAAGCCATGCGCCTGGCTGAGCACGATCTGTTTGCCGGTGTAGAGCCGGGCCATGGTAACTGCATTGTCCACAGCCTCCCCGCCCGAGGCCAGAATGCGCACGCGGCCCGCCCAATTGTCAGCGCCCAGTACATCCTCGATAATCAGCTTTGCGGCGCGGGCGCGATATTCATTCGCCATGCCGAAGAAGACATGACCATAGCGGTCCATCGCCCGGATAATCTCGGCATGGATGGCCGGGTGCCGGTGGCCCATCGAATCCGATATTAGCTGGCTCTGAAAATCGAGCAGCCGACTGCCATCGGCCATGGTCAGCCAAGCACCGTCCATCTGATCCACCGCCCAGAAGCCATATTCGCCCTTGCCGGCGGTGTTGTGAAGATAATAGTCTCGATCCCAGCGTTCGATGCAGGACCAGTCGGTAGGGGACGCAGGCGTTTCAGTCATCGTTGCGTCCCCAACCCCCTTTTATAGGTTCAGCCCGAGGGCGCCGGGGTTCATCAGCCGGTCCGGATCGACCACCGACTTCAGCCCTTCGATCACTCGCGGAAGCGCCTCGTTGTTCATGATTTCCTTGAACGGGTAATATTTGCCAATCTGCAGGTGCAAGCCGCCAAGGCCATCGAATAAGTCCCGCAACTCGTCACGAAGTTGCAGCGCAACCTGCCGCCGCGCCTCATTGGCGGGAATGTCTTTCCACTTCTCGGCAAACTCCGGCTCGATCAGCGAGAGGCGGAAGTCGCCCAGCTCGTCCTGCCAGTAAAAGCTCGGCTCAATAACGAATTCCGGCCCAGAGAAGCAGGTGAGGTAGCTGGTCTTGATACCCCACTGATCCATCAGCGCCCGCCGATCAGCGAGGAACTTCTCGGTGGTCTGCGCTGCCGGAATGGCGCGGGAGAGCGGGAAATAGCCGTGCACCGGAATCCAGATCTCGCCATCCGAGCCGAGCAGGATGGTCCGCACACCGCCAAACGGCGCATTGCGGAACACGGTCGGGATGGAGTTCGCCATTTCCGTGCCACCCTCTTCCGTGCAAATTTCCGCGGCGATGTCGGTGTGCTCGGCGGCCACCACTTCGGTGTGGGCGTCCAGCGTCATGTGCAAGGAATAGGGCACGTTCTGTAGGATCTTCTTGCCGCCCATCGCTACTTGCGCCGCACGCTTCAGGCCCTTGAGCCCTCCCTTCCGTGCGATCTTTCCGACAATCGACAGGCCTTCCTCGAAGGTGATGCCCTGCTTTTCAAAGCCCCCGTTGTAATAGGGGTCGAAGCCATAGCATTCCGAGCAGATGCCCAACCGGGCGATCCGCACCTGCGCCGCCAGCATCGCCTCCAGCGTATCGAACTTGTAGGAGAGATAGCCGGTGTGCTGCGGCGTGGTTACGAGCCGCAGCGCGGCTACGACCTTGACGCCCATTGCGCCGGTATCTGCGGTGAACAGCCCGGTCACGTCCGGGCCAAAGTGCCGCCAGAACGGCTTGGAATTCTTGTGCGCCCAGCTGCCGGTGGTGAGCAGCGAGCCATCGGCCAGCACAACCTTCAGCCCCACCACGCTCTCTGCCGCCGTGCCGCCGGTGCCCGAGCCATGGAATAGGCTGTTCTGGGAGAGCGCGCCGCCCACCGTCGCATAGGCGCCCGAAAGCGGGCCCCAATAAGGTGTGCGCACGCCGAACGGCTGCAGCGTCTCGTACAGGTCCTTCCAGGTGCAGCCGGCCTCGACGATAACATACATATCGTCCTTGTTGATCTCGAGCACCTTGTTCATGCGGCGCATGTCGATCACCACGCTGCGCTGGCGCTCCGGCGTATAGCCGCTGGTGTAGGACATGCCGCCGCCGCGCGGCACCACGGCATAGCCGGCACGGGTTGCCACCCCTACCGCCTGGGCCAGTTCCTCGGTGGTGCCGGGTTGCAGGATCATCTCGGCCACTTCACGTGGCCGCCAGCTGAGGTCGGTCGAGTAGAATTCGCGGCTCTCGGCATCGAGCAGTACATGGTCGGGCCCCAGGATCTGCTGGAGCTGGCGAACTGTACCGCTGTCATCGGTGCCTGTCGTGTTGTCGTGCGCGGTGGCCATAAGTATCTCCCAGTTCTGAGTCGCCCAATTTTGTATGCAAAATCGACAGACAGAACAAGTCTGCAAAATAGCCTTGGCGACCGACACGCGACGCGCTAACCACGCACATGTTTATTACTCCCCGTAGTCGCGGCTCGGTCGCTCCCTCCGCCAGTCGCCCCGGCACCGTTGTTCCACTTGAAGACGAGGCCTCTAAGTCACTGGTGGACTTTGTTGTCGATGCCATTGTCGATGGCGTGATGTCAGGCCGCTATGCTCAGGGCCAGCGGCTGATCGCGGCTGATCTCGCGTCCGAATACAATGTCAGCCGCGCGCCGGTGCGCGAGGCACTGCACATGCTGGCCGGCGAGGGCGTGGTGGAATTGCTGGCCAATCGCGGCGCCCGCATCCGCCGGCTCAGCGCCCAGGAGCGCATCGATTTCCTCGAATTCACCGAAGCAATCTGCGTGCTTGGCGTGCGGCTCGCCACCAGCCGGATGAGCGACCCGGCGTGCCGCGAGCGGATCGTCCGCGCCTTCGAGCCGATCGAGGATGCGGCCGCGCGCCGGCATGATCGGGATTTCGTCGATGCGCTCTATCGCTATCACATCGAACTCAACACGCTCTCGGGAAACCAGTTTCTCGAGTTCTTCTATCGCCGCCCGCACATGCGCTTCTATACTACGCTGCTCTCGGACATGGCGCCCGGCGGCCATTGGGACCAATATCTACTCAATTACCGACTGATCCACGACATGATTACCTCCGGCGATGCGCATTCCGCCGTCATTACCTTTACGAGTCACATCCGCTGGGTGCTAAGGAACATGCGGCTGGCCAGCGCGGCAGCGGGGCCCTGATCGAAGTTTGTATACAATCTTCGCCTTTGACGCGCTGTGGCCGGTAAAGCGGGCGGCTTGCGCCAAGATGCCGCGCATGATTGTGGATCAGCGTCCAAGTCGGGGGACCGTCTATGTTGCCGAACTCTCTGGTACGCGGCGATCTCCACCAGGCAGACAGCAAAAATCGGCGCGGCTTGGGGCTCCGCCTGCAACCGTATTTCGTAAACATTTTCATTTTGTTGCGACAAATGTATGGGAGGGGCCCGAATTGGACGCCGGTCCACAGTCATCGACCCTGGGAACGCCGTGCGACAATGGGAAATGCGGCGAGATCCGGCGCATCTGTGCTTCCGACAACCAAATCAGATCGCTCATGACAACGCCCCCTCAGCGCAGCCATTGAATCAATCGTTCGTCACCGACGCAAGCACTTTAATGGGTCCTGAACCTAAACTTCGCGCTGCACCCTTTTCGGCTTCGCGCCACGCCATCTAACACCGGTGGCAAGACCAAACGCAAATGATAGTGCCTCAAGGTCTCGGAGTTCCGCAAGCCCGATGCTGCGCTCGGCTTTAGCCTCCAGCGTCTCCCCACCGTGTCTATACTGCGGGTGGTTAGCGCCTCGCCGGATCGTCTCCGGCCTTCGTGCTCCGTGATAACGGCAAACAGCCATGCCAAACGCGGCTGGGTTGAGGCACTGTTCTCCGCGTGCCTTACACCTAGATGAGCAACGCTTGGCTGTGCCAGTAAGAATGTTCTTTAAGGGCAATCGCCTGTTTCCTGATTAGACATCGGCCGATAGGCCCGGTCGGCTGGCCGGGGGGGTCATTTGGCGTTGACCTCCTCGACCAGTCACCAAGTCATGACACTATGGCGAGACCTAACGAAGCAGCCACGGCGGACCCGCAAGCCGATTAGGCCACAAGCATCATTGTCTAAAGGTCTTGGAATTGACAGAATTGATTAACATCATGACCAATGAATTTGGCGTTTACAACGGCGAGTTCGATAGGCGACCAGCCGCCAGCAAGTGCCGTGTACACATCCTCAATGGAGCTAGTCATTTCAATTCTGGCTTGTTCACACTGCTCAAGCACCTGAGCAATCTTGGGCTCGATCTCAGCTAAAAAAGCCCGGATGATATTTTCAGGCACACACTCAAGAGTGAGCGCCTTTAACGCGGGAATGATGTTGCCCCCGAAATACTCAGGGATAGCGGTAAGCACACCACGCAGCCGGAGCGCCATATCTTCAGGCGTACACCCAACAAGCATAGCAGAGTAACGATTACTGTAGGGTGCCTGAAGATAATCTATAATAGCGGCAACCACGTTATACTCGTGCTCTAGATCACGAGCAGACTCATACAGCTTGTAGCTGCTAACGCGCTCAAAGGGGTTGTGGCTTCTACGATCCATGGCGGCTTCGAAAACGTCGTAGCATGTAGGCTCATTCATTGGTCTCTCCTTCTTCCTTTTCACGGTGGGGAGGGCAGGAAGGGCGGGTTTTGAGGGTTTTCCGTAAACTCCTTCATGAGAAGTCGAGAAAGAGAAGCTTGCGGAAATACCCGTTAAACCCGCCCTTCCTGCCCTGTGGCATCTACGGCGCCCCTGTTGATTGAGAGGCCGACATAGAAACGCTTGCTGTTGCTCTGGGCCGCTGCAATCCCGCGTTCGGCTAGCCGGCGCGTAAAAGTGGCCTTGGTTCCAGGCTGGGTGCCGTTCTGCCGGCACCAAAAATCCCAGCCATTATACAACGCAGACTGCTCTTCCCGCTGCCCCTGCCCGCGTGTCGTGCGTTCCTCGAGGAACTCTCCGAGCAGGTCGCTTTCTTTGCGGTACTGCATGCGCTCCGCCCGCATCGCGGGGCTGAGGTAAAGCCCTTGTGTCAGATACGCCTGCGCGCCTTCGACCATCCAGCGCAGGATGCCGTCGCGCTCTGACAGCAACTTGGCTTCAAGATGGGTGTCCTGCTCCGCTTGACTGAACTTGCGCCGGAACGGGATGATCACGATGCGCCGCCATATGCCGTCATCATCACCCTTGATAATCGGCTTATGGTTGGTGCGGACCCAAGCACTAAACCGCGGCTGGTATGTGAAGAACTCGCCGTAAAGATATCTGGCGGAGATAGGCTCTCGGCCGGCCAACTGCTTCACCACCTGCTCATCAAGGTGCATGCCGGCTGGAAGTTCGTTAATCGACACCAAGCGGACCCCATCCAGCATGGCGATATCACCGCGAGGCCCATGGTCATCAGCCCGACGGGCGGCGAGCATGGTCGAGGGAGCCGCCTTGGCATAGTCGCCAAATATATCGCTGATTACATTACCGAAAATAGACTTTCCGTTGGCGCCGAAACCAACACAGAAGGTCAGGATCTCTTCCGTATTCAGCCCCGTGAGAGCGTAACCGAGAAGACGTTGCACCGAGTTAATGGTGGCTTGGTCTCCCTCGAACACCTCGTCGAGAAACTTGAACCAGCGCGGACACGGCGCATCAGGATGATAGTTCGCAATGCAGTGCCGCGTGATGTAAAGCGCGGGCCGATTGGGCAAGAGCGTCGTCGAACTCAGGTCGACCACACCGTTACTGACGCCAAGGAAGCAGCTCTTTGCGTCTAAACGAGACGCGGAAACGACCAGTGCGGGGTCTGACTGCGCAAGCTCAAGCATTGCTTTGAGACGCTGGACTGAATGCGCAACTACGGCATCGCGGACCAGTTTTTGCCCCTTCTCGGGATCGCGCGCCAGTTCCTCGCCTGCAGCTTGGTAGAGCGCGCGACAGGTTTCCTTGGCGTATTCGACGTCCTCACCGGCCATACACCAGGCCCAGCGGCCGCCTTCCCAGCGCATCCAGCGCTTGCGCTCCGGTACATAGGCAAGCTCGTTACGCCATCGGTTAGCGAAGTAGTGTGCGTTCCGAACGTCGCCGTGCTGAGACCAGTCAACCGCCGCGCTAGGCGCCGAAGGTTTATTGCACCCCGGTAGGGCTGATGCACACGCCCTTCCGATTGTGCCCGCTCGATAGTCTGCTCGACTTTGCCATTTGTCGCGCTGGGCAAGGCCAGACCGGCTGAAGACCGCATCGGTTAGCGTACCGAGCAACGCCTCGGGGACGTTGCTTGCAACCAGCCGGCGTGCAATGTGACTGGCAAGCGCCATGTCTGCTTCCGACTGGCTGGGGTAAATCTGCTGCTTGCGAACCCCTTTTATGGCATCCCAGTTGCCAGACCAAAGTGCAGGCTGAGCCGTCGCCATGGACGACGCGGTACTGTCAACGAGGTAACTCTGATCTGGTGGGAGCGGCACGGCATCGTATTGTTTTACGGTCGCCTTGGGTTGCGCCTTGGGTTGCGCCTTTGGCAACGCCGCTTCGATCTCTGCCGCGGAATAGCGGCGACCAAATGCGACGACACTGGTCGTGGGACACATCTCGTCGGAGTACGCTTGCAAGCTCATGGTCAAGGCACTCCCAACCGGTGCTTCATGTGCCGAAAGCCGGGCAGCCGCAGGAGACGCGACACATCAGTCGCTGCCCGATCAGCGCCAAGGGTAACAAGGCCCCTGTTGATCTCTTCAGCAAGGTCAGCCGTCATGACCTCCCCCTCACTGAGCAGCCAATAGAAGTGACGTCGGTCAGGCGTGCTGGAGACTACCTCGATGCTCGGCGGCAACAGTGCCCGCACTGACGCCAATGCCTCGGGCGACACCCCGTCAAAGTCAGCATGTACGCCGCGAACTCGGGAAACATTGGACTTGCTGCGGTGGCCTTTACACTGGTTCACCATAACATAGACCGCCGCCCCAGCTGCGTTCAGCTCGTCGAGCCGCGGAGTGATCTCAGCGACCCTGGACAAGGTCAGGTTGGCATATCGCCGACAGAGTGGGTCAGGTTCTGGCTTCTTCGCGCCCTTAGGGAGGTCGGTAAATGTCTCGATGTTGAAAGTTGCTTCCGGATCGGGATCGAGGTGGCGAAGAAAGTGAAGTGCAGGGTGCATTAGGGCACCTCTCGTGCAAGCCAAGAGCGCAATTCGCCGACCCGCCATGCAGTAACGCCTACGCCCAGTTTGACTGGAAGCGGCGCTTTTCCAGACTTCACGTACCGCCACCACGTTGAACGAGAAATCGGGACCAGTGGGCCTACTATCCGCGTTATGCGCACAAAAGCCGTATCCGGGAGTTGGTCGAAGTCGACCTCCGGCAGTTTGGATTTCCGACTAGGTTCCGGTTGGATCACGATAATGCCTCACGAAGTGCGATGCATCCTCATGATGGCTAACCGGCAAGCATGCTACCGCTCTCAATCACGCTGCCAGCAGCGTGATTTATTCCCTCGACCACTTCGAAACCAAGTTCGCATAGGTTCCGAAGGCTAACTGCCCAAAACGGACTTCGAGATGACGGGCGGCGTCCTTGTTACTCCTGTAATTGTTACGGTTTTCGAGATAATAAGTGCGCGCCGACCCCTTGACCTTGTTCCGCGCCTCATGACGTTGTTCCGCGCCAAGCTTGCCTTGCTCAGAGCGTTCCGCAGTGCTCGCCTGGTCGAGAAGTTGGCGCACATAAAGACCAGGAAGGCCCTTGAAGTGCTCGTCGAGCAGTTTCTCGTGCCAGCCGGGCAATCGCTTCAACGTGTCTTTGGGGGGATCACTTGGCCGCTTGCCCATCTATGCCACCTCCGCAGATTGGTGCGCCTTTTGACACAGTCCATCAATCCGGTGCGCCACGTCCTGCAGGACCTTGGCATGCTCGATTTCGTACCGGCTCTTGTTGTACCCGGCGACGAGTTGGCCACCAAGGTTGGAATGCCCAAGGATAACCGACACGACATGCGGCGGCGCACCCAGATTACCAGCAAGCGTAGCCGTGGTACGGCGCAGGGCGTGGGCAGACCATCCGCTGACGCCAGACTTCTTAGCGTTCGCCTTCAACCAGCGGTCCCAGTTGTCGAGCTTTCCGCCGCGCTGGCCGACAAAGACTAGATCTGCCGGCTTGGGCTCCTCGCTCACCCCCTGCAGTTGCCGATGTGACAGTTCAGCCACCTTTACCTCGTCCAAGAGAGCAACCGCCTGCTGTGATAAGGGAACATGCATTGCGGGCTTCGGAGCCAGCCTGCGCCTCGTTTGGGCACGTGTGTCCTTCCGAACCGCAGCCGGGATTGTCCAAACCCGCATCTGAAGGTTGAACTGCCCCCAAGTGGCGTTCCGCGCCTCGTCAAGCCGCGCCCCAGTTAGAAGCATAAAACGACAGCAGCGCCCGTAGCTATCAGTCAGCGTGGGCCAGACAGCAGCGAGTTCGGCCTCGCCCATCACCTTCTGCCTAGGTGCGTCCTGAAGCGGCTTCTCTAGGTCAAAGACGCCTTTCATCAGCCCGCGCTTTACGGCCCACTTGAGAACCGGGGTAACATAGGCGACCGCTCGTGCCGCTGAGACTTTGGCAGTATGCGGATCGACCGCGCGCTGCAGCTCCGAGGACAATACGTCAACCCCTGGCCGATCAAGGTGGGCCTTAAATACCGACCTGATCCGTCGCAACTGCTCCGCCTTGGTTTTCAACCCCGCTCCATTCCCAGCGGAAAAATACTCCTCCACGGCCGCGCCGAAAGTGCCGACACCCCGCTTCGCTGAGACTGCCCTTGTGCGGTTCTCTCGCTTCTCCGCCGTGGGATCAGCACCAGCAGCCACACGTTGACGAATAAGCCTGGCCTTCACCCGCGCCTCGGCAAGGCCGAGCCCAGCGCCAACCTCGAACCGCCGCATTACGCCACTAGCACGAATGTTTAGCGACCAAGTGCGGGTGCCCTTCGGCGTTACCCTTAACCTCAAGCCAGGCACGTCGCCGTCCACGAACTCCAAGGTCCTAACGGGGTCTGGCTTTATCTTCGCCACGGCGGCCGCAGAAAGGGCAGGTACTCGTTTGGCCATCGTCAGTCTCAAAAGGTTTCACAGAGGTTTCATAAGCCCTGCGACTACGTGAGACAAGATGCAACGCAACGAGTGTTGCATGCTCAATAATCTCGATATATATCAGATATTTCTGCTATTGCCTGCATCAGCCTGAAAGCATGTGAGACAATGAGACTGCCTGACTCTTAATCAGCGGGTCCCAGGTTCGAACCCTGGTGCGTCCACCATTTTTCAATTTAAATTCAATAGCTTAGAAAGAACGGTCAGCCGTCAGGCTTGACGCCTAAAAGTTATAAACAGGTGTAAA
>CAJAHV010000145.1 GCA_903939555.1 uncultured Alphaproteobacteria bacterium
CACTATTTGTCCGCCCTTGTCGCCGCCGTCGGGGCCGAGGTCGATGATCCAGTCGGCGGTTTTGATGACGTCGAGATTGTGTTCGATGACGACGACGGTGTTGCCCTGGTCGACGAGGGCGTGGAGGACTTCGAGGAGTTTACGGACGTCTTCGAAGTGCAGGCCGGTGGTGGGTTCATCGAGGATGTAGAGGGTTTGCCCGGTGGCGCGGCGGGCGAGTTCCTTGGCGAGTTTGACGCGTTGCGCTTCGCCGCCGGACAGGGTGGTGGCTTGCTGGCCGATCTTGACATAGCCGAGCCCGACTTCGTGGAGCATGGCGAGTTTGTCGCGGATGGGCGGGACCGCCTTGAAGAATTCGACGCCGTCTTCGACGGTCATGTCGAGCACATCGGCGATGGAGCGGCCCTTGAACTTCACCTCCAGGGTCTCGCGGTTGTAGCGGGCGCCGTGGCAGACGTCGCAGGTGACATAGACATCGGGCAGGAAGTGCATTTCGATCTTGATGAGGCCATCGCCGGTGCAGGCTTCGCAGCGGCCGCCCTTGACGTTGAAGCTGAAGCGCCCGGGCTTGTAGCCGCGCGCCTGGGATTCGGGCAGGCCGGCGAACCAGTCACGGATGTTGGTGAAGGCGCCGGTATAGGTGGCGGGGTTGGAGCGCGGCGTGCGGCCGATGGGCGACTGGTCGATATCGATGACTTTATCGAGGTGCTTGAGCCCGTCGATGCCATCGTGCGGGGCCATGACCAGCCGGGCGCCGTTGAGTTCACGCGCGGCGGCGGCATAAAGCGTATCGATGGTGAAGGTGGATTTGCCACTGCCGGAAACCCCGGTGATGCAGGTGAAGGTGCCGAGCGGAATGGACGCCGTGACGCCTTGCAGATTGTTGCCACGGGCGTTTTTGACCGTCAGCTTCTTGCCGGTGCCTTTGCGGCGGGTAGCGGGGACGGGGACGCAGCGGCGGCCGGCGAGATAATCGGCGGTGATGCTGCCCGGGGTGGCGAGGATATCGGCAAGGCTGCCGCGCGCCACGACGTTGCCGCCATGGACGCCGGCGCCCGGCCCCATGTCGACGATGTAATCGGCGGTGCGGATGGCGTCTTCATCATGTTCGACAACAAGGACGGTGTTGCCGAGATCGCGCAGGCGGCGCAGCGTGACGAGCAGCCGGTCATTATCGCGCTGGTGCAGGCCGATGCTGGGTTCATCGAGGACGTAGAGGACGCCCGAGAGGCCCGAGCCGATTTGCGAGGCGAGGCGGATGCGCTGGCTTTCGCCGCCCGACAGCGTGCCGGATTTGCGATCGAGATTGAGGTAATCCAGCCCGACATTATCGAGAAAGCCGAGCCGTTCGGTGATTTCCTTGAGGATGCGTTCGCCGATGGTGCGCTGTTTGGGGGTGAGCTGTTCGGCAAGCGCCTTGGCCCAGGCAAAGGCCTGTGACACCGGGCGGCGCACCGCCTGGGCGATGGTTTCGCCAGCGATCTTGACGGCGAGCGCTTCGGGCTTGAGCCGGTCACCATGGCAGGCTTCGCACGGGGCGGCGGATTGATAGCGGGAGAGTTCCTCGCGCATCCAGGCGCTTTCGGTGGCGCGCAGGCGCTTTTCAAGGTTGGCGATGACGCCTTCGAAGGGCTTGACGACTTCGTACGACTTGCGCCCGTCTTCGAACCGCAGCGCGATCGCCTTGCCGCCAGTGCCGTGCAGAATGGCGTGCTGCGCGTCGGCCGGCAGCTCGGCCCAAGGGGTTTTGAGGCTGAAGCCATAGGCGCGGCCGATGCTGGCGAGGACCTGCATGTAATAGGGGCTGGGCGGGTTGGATTTCGCCCAGGGCATGACGGCGCCCTTTTCGATGCTGAGCGCGTGGTTGGGGACCACGAGGTCGGCATCGAAAATGAGCTTTTCGCCAAGGCCGTCGCAGGCCGGGCAGGCGCCCTGCGGGGCGTTGAAGGAGAACAGCCGCGGTTCGATTTCGGCGATGGTGAAGCCGGAGACCGGGCAGGCGAATTTTTCGGAGAAGATGATGCGTTCCGGCGCCTCGCCATCTTTGGCGTCGGCGAATTCGGTGATCGCGAGGCCTTCGGCGAGTTTGAGCGCGGTTTCGAAGCTTTCGGCGAGGCGGGCCTCGATGCCGGGCTTCACGACGATGCGGTCAACGACGACGTCGATGTCGTGCTTGTACTTCTTGTCGAGCGCCGGGGCGGCATCGATATCGTGGAATTCGCCGTCGATCTTGACGCGGGTGAAGCCGTCCTTTTGCAATTGCGCCAGTTCCTTGCGGTATTCACCCTTGCGGCCGCGCACGATGGGGGCAAGCAGGAACAGGCGCGTGGCCTCGGGCAGCATCATGACGCGGTCGACCATCTGGCTGACGGTCTGCGCGGTGATCGGCAGGCCGGTCGCCGGGCTGTAGGGCACGCCGACACGGGCCCAGAGCAGCCGCATGTAATCATAGATTTCGGTGACGGTGGCGACGGTGGAGCGCGGGTTCTTGCTCGTCGTCTTCTGTTCGATGCTGATGGCGGGGGACAGGCCCTCGATATGATCGACATCGGGCTTTGACATCAGCTCGAGGAACTGGCGCGCATAGGCGGAGAGCGATTCCACATAGCGGCGCTGGCCTTCGGCATAGATGGTATCGAAGGCGAGGCTGGATTTGCCGCTGCCCGACAGGCCGGTGATGACGGTCAGGCTGTTCTTGGGCAGATCGACATCGACGCCCTTGAGATTGTGTTCGCGCGCGCCGCGCACCTGGATATGAGTCAGCATCGGATATTTGTTCCAGATTTGTTCGCATGGCGCAAGCATGGGGCGCACGGTCGGCGTTTAGGAGCTGTGGCGCGCGGCGGCAACGGCGATGCGATGCCGCAGATGCGCGGCACGGGGCGATGCGATGCCGCAGACACGCGGCACGGGGCGATGCGATGCCGCAGACACGCGGCAAGGCGCGATGCGATGCCGCAGACATATGCCAAGGGGCGGCGGATCTGATGATCCACCACCCCTTGGCTGATGTGGCTCCCGGACGGGCCGGGGACGAAAGTCTAGCGGGCGCCGGTTTCCCAGTTTCGTCGGCCGCGGCCTTCGAGCCAGGTTCCGACCATAAGGGCGATGAACACCGGAAAG
>CAJAHV010000146.1 GCA_903939555.1 uncultured Alphaproteobacteria bacterium
ACTTCGCTCTTTCTGGCCACCTGCAAACCCTGTCGCATTTCAGCATTGCCGTCGCCGCCGCAGAATGCTCAAAGGGCGGCATAATCCCTGGGGAGTTGAACAATGCCCGAAGCCTATATCATCGATGCCGTCCGGACGCCGCGCGGCGTCGGCAAGCCGGGGAAGGGGGCGCTGTCGCATCTCCATCCGCAGCATCTCGCCGCCACCGTGCTCAAGGCACTCAAGGACCGCAACAACCTCGATACCGCCACGGTTGACGACATCATCTGGTCGACATCGACACAAAAGGGCAAGCAGGGCGGCGATCTCGGGCGGATGGCGGCGCTCGATGCCGGCTTCGATATCCGGGCCAGCGGCATGACGCTCGATCGCTTTTGTGGCGGCGGCATCACCTCGGTCAGCCTTGCCGCAGCGCAGGTCATGTCGGGCATGGAAGATTGTGTCATCGCCGGCGGCACCGAAATGATGAGCTATACCCAGACCATCGGCGCCGAAGAATATGCCGCCGGCATCAAGCCGATGGGCATGGGATCGGGCAATGCCCATCTCCAGAAAATCCACCCGCAATCGCACCAGGGCGTTTGCGGTGATGCGATCGCCGCGATGGAAGGTATCAGCCGCGAAGCCGTTGATGCGCTCGGCCTCGAAAGCCAGCGCCGCGCCGCCGTCGCCATCAAGGAAGGGCGTTTTTCAAAGAGCGTCGTGCCGGTTTACAATGAAGACGGCAGTGTCGCGCTCGACCGGGAAGAATTCCCGCGGCCGGAAACCACCGCCGAAGGGCTCGCCGGGTTGAAGGCCTCGTTCGATGTCATCGCCGATGTGTCGATCCAGCCCGATGGCCAGACCTTCCGCCAGTCGATCACTGCCAAATACCCCGATCTGGCGTTTTCGGGTGTCCACCACGCCGGCAATTCGTCGGGCGTCGTCGATGGTGCCGCCGCGATTTTGCTGGCCTCGCCGGCCTATGCCGCAAAGCATGGCTTGAAGCCCCGGGCGCGCATCGTCGCCACCGCCAACATGGGCGATTGCCCGACGCTGATGCTCAACGCCCCGGTGCCCGCTGCCCGCAAGGTGCTGGAAAAGGCCGGGTTGACGGTGGATGACATCGACCTGTGGGAAATCAACGAAGCCTTTGCCGTGGTTGCGGAAAAGTTCATCCGTGATTTGAAGCTCGATCGCGACAAGGTGAATGTGAACGGCGGCGCGATCGCGCTCGGCCACCCGATTGGCGCGACGGGGTCGATCCTGATCGGGACGGTGCTCGACGAGCTCGAACGCCGTGGCCTGAAGCGCGGGCTGGTGACAATGTGCGCCGCCGGCGGCATGGCTCCGGCGATCATCATCGAACGGATGTAAGATGAACAGCCGGCGCCGGGGATCAGCCTGGTGCCGGCAATTTTACGGTTGGCGCTCGGCGGCTTTGACCTGGTTCCAGAGCGCATCCTGCTCATCAAGCGTGAGTTGCGGAAAGCCGGGACCACCAAGCGCTTCCATGGCGCGAAAACGCCGCTCGAATTTGGCATTGCCGGCCCGCAGCGCATCTTCGGCATCAATGCCATGGCGGCGCAGCAGATTTACGACGACGAACAACAGGTCGCCAGCTTCCTCGGCACGATGATCGTCCCTGGTAGCGGTATCGAACTCGGCCAGTTCCTCGTCAACCTTGGCGCGGACACTGGCAACATCGGGCCAGTCAAACGCCACCCGGGCAGCACGCGCCTGTAGTTTTTCAGCCCGCATCAAGGCGGGCAGGGCACGCGCCACACCGTCCAGCGCCGAAACCGGCACATCGCTGGCACCGGTTGCCGCCCGCTCGGCGGCCTTGATCGCTTCCCATTCCAGCTTTTGGGCCGCGGCATCCACAGCCGCCGTGCCGTCACCGAAAATATGCGGATGCCGGCGCTCCATTTTTTCACAAACGGAATCAACAACATCAGCAAGGCTAAAATGGCCAGATTCCTTCGCCATCTGGCTATGGAACACAACCTGAAACAACAGGTCACCAAGTTCCTTTTTCAAATCCGGCCAGTCTTGAAGTGCAATCGCTTCAGACACCTCATACGCTTCCTCAATCGTATAAGGCGCTATCGTTTCGAAATCCTGCGCCAGATCCCATGGGCAACCGCCGTCCGGATCGCGCAGTCTAGCCATGATGGCGGCGAGACGCGCTAATGAGAGAGTTTCAGTCATAATCTTGCTTTGCCGCAAGCTCGGGGCGGAGTCATCCCCCAGACGTTACAATATATCGATAATATATATTATGTTAAATATAGCTTCCGGGGAAGTTGAATTGATGCAGGCTGCGGACACGATCTCCGCAGCCTGCGTTGATTTCGCCGTACGGCAGGCAATATTAGGCAGCAAACTGGTTCATCGTGTTGTGCGCGCCGCCAGCCTTCAAAGCAGCCTCACCGGCGAAGTATTCCTTGTGGTCATCACCGATGTCCGAGCCAGACATGTTCTGGTGCTTCACACAGGCGATACCTTCGCGGATCTCCTTGCGCTGTACGCCCTTAACATAGCCGAGCATGCCCTGATCGCCGAAATATTCCTTGGCGAGATTATCAGTCGACAGCGCTGCGGTATGATATGTTGGCAGCGTGATGAGGTGGTGGAAAATGCCGGCGCGCTTGGCGGCGTCACGCTGAAAGGTCCGGATACGCTCGTCTGCTTCGTTGCCGAGATCGGTGCCGTCATAGTCGACACTCATCAAGCGGGCGCGGTCGTAATGAGTGACATCCCTGCCCACTTCTACCCAAGTATCATAGACTTGCTGACGAAAATTAAGAGTCCAATTGAAGCTTGGCGAGTTGTTATAAACCAGCTTGGCGTTCGGGATCACGTCGCGGATACGGTCGACCATGCCGGCGATCTGCTCGATATGTGGCTTTTCGGTTTCGATCCACAGCAGATCGGCGCCATTCTGGAGACTGGTGATGCAGTCGAGGACGCAGCGATCTTCTCCAGAACCAGCGCGGAACTGAAAAAGGTTTGACGGCAGACGCTTGGGACGCAGCAACTTGCCTTCGCGGTTTAGGATGACATCGCCATTGCGCGCGGTTGCCGGATCGATTTCCTCACAATCAAGAAAGCTGTTGTACTGGTCACCAATGTCGCCCGGCTCCTTCGACACGGCGATCTGTTTGGTCAGGCCGGCGCCGAGTGAATCGGTACGGGTTACGATGATGCCATCCTCGACGCCTAGTTCGAGGAACGCGTAGCGACAAGCACGGACTTTAGCGAGAAAGTCTTCATGGGGTACGGTAACCTTGCCGTCCTGGTGGCCACACTGCTTTTCGTCAGAGACCTGATTTTCGATCTGCAGCGCACAGGCGCCGGCTTCGATCATCTTCTTGGCAAGCAGATAGGTAGCCTCGGCATTGCCGAAGCCAGCATCGATATCGGCAATGATCGGCACGACATGGGTCTGATAGCCATCAATAGCCGCCATCAGTTGCTTTTCCCTGATCTGGTCTCCTGCCGCGCGGGCGGTGTCGAGATCGCGGAACATCATGCCCAATTCGCGGGCATCTGCCTGGCGCAGAAACGTATAAAGTTCTTCGATCAACGCCGGAACGCTGGTCTTTTCGTGCATCGACTGATCCGGCAGCGGCCCGAATTCACTGCGCAGTGCAGCGACCATCCAACCCGACAGATAGAGATATCGGCGCTCGGTCGAGCCGAAATGCTTCTTAATCGAAATCATCTTCTGTTGGCCGATGAAGCCATGCCAACAACCCAGCGACTGGGTGTAATTGGCCGGGTCGGCATCATAAGCCGCCATATCGCGGCGCATGATGGCAGCGGTGTATTTGGAAATATCAAGGCCCGACTGGAAACGATTCTGCAGGCGCATGCGTGCGACCGATTCAGCGCTGATGCCATCCCAGGTGCCATTTTTCTGGCCGATCAGTGCGTTGACGCCCGAGATATGGTCTTGATACGACATGCACTTATCCTTCTTGATAGTCTCAACGCCGTCACCGATAGGCGGCGTCGCCCGTCACGAAAAGCCATCATCAAGTTGAGTTGTAAGACTTTACAGACATTCATTGTAATGATGTAAGGACTGCACAACGCTAGTGAGTCGAGCATGTCGAACGAACGCCCCGTCTATATGGGTCCACGCCTGCGCCGATTGCGCCGTGACCTCGGCCTTACTCAAGCCAATATGGCGAGTGATCTCGACATTTCGCCGTCTTACGTTGCCCTGCTCGAACGCAACCAGCGCCCCCTCACCGCTGACATGTTGCTGCGCCTGGCGCGAACGTACAAGATTGACATGGCCGATCTTGCCAGCGGCGACGCCAATGAACAATCGGCGCGGCTGGCGGCGGTGCTGCGTGACCCGATGTTCACCGATATCGATGTGCCGGCTCTGGAAGCTTCCGACATCGTCACTGGCTTTCCAGGACTGACTGAGGCCTTTCTGCGCCTTCATACAGCCTATCGTGAAGAACATCTGGCCCTGGCTGACCGCGGCGCCGAAGCCCGCAGTGGCGGCGCTGATGCATCGGATCCGGTCGCCGAGGCGCGGCGCTTCCTCGCGGCCCGGCGCAACAATTTTCCGGCTCTCGATGACGCGGCCGAACGGCTTGCGGATATCGTGCGCGAAGCCGGCGGGATTGCCGCCCATCTCAAGTCCCATCACAAGCTGCGCGTCAGGCGATTGCCTCCCGAAGTCATGGGCGGTGCGATGCGACGGTTCGATCGGCACCGCGATGAAGTGCTGCTCGACGATACGCTCGATACGGCCAGCCAGACATTCCAACTTGCATTGCAACTCGCCTATCTCGAACTGCGCCCGGAAAGCGAGGCCGCGCTCGGTGACGGCGCCTTCACAACGGAAAGCGGGCGTCGGTTGACCCAAAAAGCACTGGCCAGCTATGCGGCCGCTGCGGTGCTGATGCCTTATTCCGCGTTTGCCCGGGCGGTCGAGGCGCGACATTATGATGTCGAAAAGCTGGCTCGGCAATTCGGCACCAGTTTCGAACAGACTGCGCATCGCCTGACAACGCTGCAGAAACCTGGGGATGAACGTGTCCCTTTCTTCTTCATACGCATCGATCCGGCTGGCAATGTTTCAAAACGGCTCGATGGCGCTGGCTTTCCCTTTGCCAGGCACGGCGGGGCCTGTCCGTTGTGGACCGTCCACCAGGCCTTTCGCCGCCCACGCGAAATCATCACCCAATGGCTTGAGCTGCCCGACGGCCAGCGCTTTTTTTCGATCGCGCGCAGTGTCACGGCGGGTGGCGGTGCCTATGGTTCGGTGCGGGTCGATCGCGCTATCGCGCTCGGTTGCGCGGCTGAACATGCGGGCAAGCTGATCTACACAAGCGATCATCCGGGTACGGGTGCCAATGCCGCCACACCGATCGGCGTCACCTGCCATCTTTGTCATCGCCCGCGCTGCGTCGCGCGCTCGGCACCGCCGATTGGTCGGCAGGTATTGCCAGATGATTTCCGCGGCGCATCAGCACCTTTCGGTTTTTCGGATATCTAAGCCCCCTGCCCGCGCATATATGCTTGGACTTGGCCTTGCGGTCGCTTATCCCACTTGTCGATGACTTCGCGCCCGATTCCCCAGGCTGCCGACCTTTTCGGCGACATCGAGGCAACCCCCAAGGTTCGGTTGCGCGATTACCTGCCCGGGCTGACGGTCGCTGGGCTGGCGACGCTGGCAGCGGGCAGCCTGTCGCAACGCTATGGCGCGCCGCTGACGCTCATGTCGCTGCTGATCGGGCTGGCGCTCAATTTCCTGTCGGTCGACCGGCGGCTGACCCCGGGGTTGACGCTGGCCGCGCGGGAGCTGCTGCGCTGGGCAATCGTGCTCGTCGGCGCTCGGATCACCTATGGCCAGATTGCCGCGCTGGGGCCTGAAGCGCTTGGCATGGTGGTGCTTACCGTCATCGTCACCATCGGCGTCGGGGTGATGGCGGCGCGCGCGCTGGGTTTTTCATCAGCTTATGGCGTGCTGTCGGGCGGCGCCGTTGCAATTTGCGGCGGCTCGGCGGCGCTGGCGCTGTCGGCGACGCTGGGTGAGCGCCGGGTGCGCCAGGCTGAACTGACACTGGTGCTTGTCGGCATTTCGGCGATGTCGTCGTTGGCGCTGGTCGGCTATCCGCCGGTGGCGCTTGCGTTGGGCTTCAGCGATGCGCAGGCTGGTTACTTCCTTGGCGGTTCGGTCCATGATGTCGCCCAGGCACTGGGTTCGGGTTACGCTTATTCACCTGCAGCGGGAGAAACTGCGACGATCGTCAAATTGGCGCGGGTGGCGCTTCTCGCCCCGGTACTGGCGGTCATCGCACTGATATTCCCTTCGCAACTGGAGATCAGCGGCGGCAAGCGTGCAGCGCCAGCGGTGCCGTGGTTCGTGGTCGGTTTTTTTGTGGTCGCCGGTGTGAATTCGACCGGCGTGATCCCCCTCCCCGTCTCGCAGTTTGCTGCCGAAGTGGCGGCGGTCATGCTGGCAGTTTCCGTCGCAGCCACGGCAATCCGCTCACCGCTCGCAGAAATCATGAAAACCGGACCGAAGCCGCTGATCGTTATTGCAGCAGCAACGCTGGCGAGCTTTGCGCTGGCGTTGCTTTATGCGTGGCTGCGGATCGCTTGACGATTATAGAGCTATTGCTCTCATCTTGGATTCATTTGGGTGATGTCCCCGGGCTTGGTGGCTTTGAAGCAGGGCGGCAACAAAATAACGGCGATCCAGTTGCTACACGCGCCGGCAGCATGCGCCGTAGCTATCATCCGGCTTCACCGCAGACGGGGTGGTAGATCAATCACAAGTCCGTCATAACCCGGCGTCACCCCGGCCGGCAGTTCAGCTGCAAGCGTCGCATAGTCCATCGACTGGTCCATGTGGGTAAGCACTGCAAGATCAGGGAGATAGTGCGTAATCCAGCCCAGGGTCTGCGCCAGATGACTGTGCGTCGGGTGCGGATGACGGCGCAGCGCATCAACGACCCAGAGATCAAGCTTGGCGAGCGCCGCATCGGCGCGATTGTCGAGGGCCTTAACATCGGTCGAATATGCGAGAGCGCGGCCGCCGCATTCGATACGGTAACCGGTGGAATCAATATTGCCATGGTTCTGTTGGAACGGCGTCACCAACATGGCGCCGACATGGATGGCGTCTGAGATATCGGTAGCCGTGCAGGTCGGCGGGTAGAATTTGGTGCCTTGAAAGACATAATCGAAGCGCTGGCGTAACACCGACCAGGTAGCCGGCGCGGCAAAACAGGCGACCGGCGTACCCATGGCATGAAAAACCTGGCGCAGATCATCGATGCCATGGGCATGATCGGCGTGGTCATGCGTAAGAAATACTGCATCAAGATGTCTGATGCGCGCCGACAGCAATTGTTCGCGCAAATCCGGCCCGGTATCGATGAGAATGTTGGTTTCGGCCTGCTGGACGAGCAGCGAGACACGCCGACGGCGGTTTTTCGGATTGCCGGGGTCACAGTCGCCCCAGTCCCCTGCCCCTTCAGGGCCTCCAATGCGCGGTACGCCGCTCGACGTTCCGGAACCGAGCATAGTGACCTTCATGCCGGTGGCCGTGCCTTGCTGAACAGGCGGAAGAAGTTTGCGGTGGTGGTGGCAGAGAGCGCTTCGGGTGCCTCCCCGCGCAGGCTGGCAAGGCAGCGCGCCGTATGGACGACAAAGCTGGGCTCGCAGGTCTTGCCGCGCATCGGCACCGGGGCGAGAAACGGCGCATCGGTTTCGACGAGCAGGCGATCAGCAGGGA
>CAJAHV010000147.1 GCA_903939555.1 uncultured Alphaproteobacteria bacterium
ACAATATTCAGCGTATCTTCAAAATCTGCCTCGGTTTCGCCGGGGAAGCCAACAATGAAGTCCCCCGACAGCGCAATATCGGGCCGTACGGCACGCAGTTGCGCCAGCGTCGCCAGATACGATTCGCGGGTGTGGGCGCGGTTCATCGCCTTCAGGATGCGGCTCGACCCCGATTGCACCGGGAGATGCAGATAGGGCATCAGCTTCGGGATGCTGGCATGGGCGTCGATCAGGCCCTGCGTCATGTCGCGCGGGTGCGAGGTTGTGTATCGGATGCGCTTCAACCCGCCAATCTCGGCCAGCCGCATGATCAGGCCAGGCAGGCTGTCGGTGCCGGACGACCCGCCATCATAGGCGTTCACATTCTGGCCGATCAGCGTGATTTCCACGGCGCCCATCGCCACCAGCGCTTCCGCTTCGGCGACCAGATCAGCTTGCGGCCGCGAAGTTTCGCCGCCGCGCGTGTAGGGCACGACGCAAAAGGTGCAGAATTTGTCACAGCCTTCCTGCACGGTCAGAAAGGCACTGGCGCCCTGGTGGCGGCGCGGCGGCAATTTATCGAACTTGGGCTCGACGGGCATGTCGGTATCGATGGCACGGCCCCAGCGAGCGCCGCGCGCATCCTCCGGGATCGCCGCCGCTTCCTTTATGAGCGCCGGCAGATTGTGATAGGCGAGCGGCCCGACGATCACATCGACAGCCGGCGCGCGACGGCCGATCTCGGCGCCTTCGGCCTGCGCGACGCAGCCGGCCGCGACGATGACCGGACGCGAGCCATCGGCACGCGGTTTGCGCAGGCGACCGATGTCGGAATAGAGCTTTTCCGCCGCCTTTTCTCGAATATGGCAGGTGTTGAGCACGACAATGTCGGCATCGTTCACCGTATCGGTCGCGACATGCCCTTCGCTGGCGAGCAGGTCGCCCATGCGTTCACTGTCATAGACGTTCATCTGGCAGCCGAAGGATTTCACGAAATAGCGGGACACGAGCGGCAACGACTCCAAGTTGAACTTTTCTGTCATAGCCGCTGCCGCAAGCCCGGTCATCCCCGCATGAGCCGGCGATAACCATCGCTGATCACCGCTTCGCAATGGCGCGCCATCGCCTTGCGATCAGCAAAATCCGCCCGGCGCACCGCCGGGTGAAAAATGATCTCCGCCCGCACCTTGCCCAGCCGCATGAAGGCCAATGCGTGCGGCATCAATTCGGTATCGCCGATCCACGCCAGATCCGGCAGACGTTCGCGGGTCACCGGCAGGCCATTGACGCGGGTATAGGCGATTGTCACGGGCTGGATCAGCACATCGTCATGCCCATCGGCGACAGAAAACAGCGATGATTTGAACGGCAGTACGCGCGTGCCATCGCTGTTGGTGCCTTCGGGAAACAGGATCAGACTGTCATTGCGCGCCAGACGATCGGCAATGACATCGCGCTGCTCCCCGGTGCGGCTCGGCCGGGCGCGTTCGACATAGACGGTGCGCGCCAATGTCGCCAGCCAACCAACCACACCCCAGCCGCCGACTTCGGATTTTGCCACGAACGCCGCCCGGATGCGGGCACCGAGCACCGGGATATCGGCCCAGGAAACATGATTGGCGACGAACAACACACGCGCGCGCCGCGCCGGCTGGCCGTGGCATAGGATGTGAATACCCAGCGCACGCGCCAGGCCACGGTGAAAGACAATCGGCAGATGGGCCCGGCGCGTCCGCAGCAAGGTGCGCAGCATCAGTTCCGCAGGAACGATGATCGAGGCCGCCGTCAACGCGCCGGCAATGCCCTTTGTGGCACCGAAGCGCTGGAAATGTATAACGCGCTGAACACGCGCGAGGGCGGAGGACTCGGTCATGCCCGCGCTGTCACTTGTCGGGCTTCAGCAGCGCCACCCCGTAAAGTTCCATGCGATGATCAACGAGACGGTATCCCAGCCGTGCCGCAATGCGCGCCTGCAATTCCTCGATTTCCGGATCATGGAATTCGACGACAGCGCCACTTTCGATATCGATAAGATGATCGTGGTGATCGTCCTGCACGGTTTCATAGCGCGAACGACCACCCTGGAACTCGTGGCGCTCGATGATCCCGGCTTCTTCGAACAATTTGACGGTGCGGTAGACCGTGGCGATGGAGATGCGAGGATCGACCTCGGCGACGCGGCGATGCAGCGCTTCGACATCGGGGTGATCATCAACGGCCCCGAGCACCCGCGCGATCACCCGGCGCTGTTCGGTAATGCGCAAGCCTTTTTTGAGGCAGAGCGCTTCAAGATCGATTTTTCCGCCCATGCTGAAACTCTCCTGCCGCCCGCCTTCAAATAGGCGGGCGGAGGAAATCGAACAAGCCGCGTTTCGGGGTTACAGCGCGGCAATCAAGCCAGAACGCTGTATCAATTTGTTCAGGCGACGACCTTGCGCGGCCGACCACGGGGCTTGCCACCGACCTTGGCGACGCGCTTGGTGCCGAGACCGATCGACTTGGCGAGCGTGCGGCGCTGCTCGGCGTAATTGGGAGCGACCATCGGATAGTCGGCCGCCAAACCCCATTTGGCCCGATATTGATCGGGGGTCATGCCATAGCGCGTCATCAGGTGACGCTTGAGCATTTTCAGTTTCTTGCCGTCTTCGAGGCAGATGATGTAGTCGGGCTTGATAGATGCCCGGATCGAAACGGCCGGTTCCTGGCGAACCACCGGGGCCTCCACCGGCGACCCCAATTGCGCCAGCGTAGCATAGACGCTGTTAATGACCCCGGGAACATCGACTGGCGCCACCGTGTTATTTGCAAAATGCGAAGATACGATCTCCGCCGTCAACGCCAACAGATCATTATGAATCTGTGTACTCTCGGTCATGGTCACGTCCTTGCAATCTATTTGCGGAACCCTCCTCCGCAATAACAATCATTATCGCATTTTTCTATAAAATCAATACGGCCAAATCAAAAATCAAAATTGTCAAGTCGTCGCCGCATGGTCAACGCGGCAAATCGCGCGCCAGTTACGCCGGCGTAATAATTCGGCCGGCGACCAACCTCCAGAAACCCGGCCTGACGATACAGCGACAGCGCCGCTTGGTTGTTTTCGCGTACTTCGAGGAATATTTCCGATGCGCTGCGCCGTACGGCATCCAG
>CAJAHV010000148.1 GCA_903939555.1 uncultured Alphaproteobacteria bacterium
AGTTCTGGTGGCAAAAACCGGGCCCGGTCACGCCGCACCCGCAACACACGGCGGACCAGCGCCGCATCGACCGGCCGTTCAGACCAGGTGCCGACATTACGCTGTTCGGCCAGTGCCGCCAATTGCTCGGCAATCCGGCTGGCTTCGACAGACAAGGCACTGATGATCTGCGCCGTGCCATCGGCCACCGACACGGCCCCTGCGGGCATGACGGCCGCTGTTACGACCGCGGAAACCACGACCGCATCGTCACCGGGCAGCACATAGCCGACAGCGGCGTCAACCAACGCAGTAGCCGCGCTGGCATCGATCCCTGCGGCGAGCGAGCCATTATCGATCGCCAGCACCAGTGGCAACGACGAGGCCAGCGCCGCTGCGACAAAATCAGGCGCTACGGGCCATTCAAGCAACCAGCCATCGACGTCATTTTCGACGGATCCGCGCCGGACTTGCCACCCCATGCCGGGCGTCAGACGGCCCTGCGCCGCCCCCTGCATCCGGATCGGTGGTAGATCCGATCCAAAATGGTCTATGTTGTTCATGTTAACAAGGGGTCCATATTTTCCTTCTGTTAATACGTATATGTCACATATGATCGGTGTGGTACGCTGAAACTGCAGGGCAAGTGGCACATATTTGCTCAACCGGGGTCACTTTACCATAGTGTTCAACCTGCGATTGGCAAATCGATGCATAGAAACAGTACACGGGCCGGGATTCAACTTCCCGTTCTCGTTGGAAGAAGCAAAATCATCGATGGCATTCGGCACGAGATCGAGAAAATTGCTGATACAACGGCGTCAGTCCTGATCACCGGACCATCCGGATCGGGCAAGGATATCGTGGCACAATTGCTGCACCAGCGCAGTTGCCGCGCCACCCGCCCCTATATTGCACTGAATTGCGCTGCCGTTGCTGCCGATCTTCTGGAAAGCGAGATGTTCGGCCATGAAGCCGGTGCCTTTACCGGTGCCGTCAAATCGCGTCCGGGTCGGTTTGAAGCGGCGCACGGCGGCACGCTGTTCCTCGATGAAGTTGGCGATATGGCGCTGGCAATGCAGGCAAAACTGCTGCGCGTCCTGGAAACGCGCGTTGTCGAACGGGTGGGCGGCATGTTGCCGATCGCTGTCGATGTGCGCTTGATCGCGGCGACCAGCGTCGCGTTGTTTGCCGCCATCGAACGCGGCAGCTTTCGTTCCGATCTGCTTTACCGGCTCGATGTCGTGCGCATTGAAATGCCGGCACTGGCCGACCGGGTGGAGGATATTCCGCTGCTGCTTCAGCATTTCGCCAGCCAGGCAGGGGGGAAGACAACGATACGTTTCGATACTGCTGCCATCGACGCGCTGATGCGCCTTGCCTGGCCGGGCAATGTCCGCGAACTCAAGAATTTGGTCGATCGCGCCAAGGCGCATTATCCGGGCGAGACGATTGGCGCCAACACGCTGGCCCGGCTGGTGCGTCCGGCGGGTGGCGCGTCCCTGCCGACACCACCAGTCACCAACGGCATCGGAACGCTCAGCCAGGGCAGTGTCGATCTCAAGCGCATTCTTAACGAATTGGAATGCGCCTATATTAATGCCGCCCTCACCGAGTCAGGCGGTGCGATCGCCGCCAGCGCCAAGCTGCTCGGCATGCAGCGCACCACCCTCATCGAAAAAATGCGTCGCCTCCAGATTGCCGCCATGGCCGCGGCGTGAGCGCCTGCGCCGGGTCAGTTGCTGCTCTTGCTCCAGGCAGCGATCTGCTGGTCAAGCTGTTCGCCCACAGCCTTTGACGCGGCGACGAGCCGGTCCATCGCGGCATATTGGCGGGTCAACGTCGTGCGATAACTGGCGAGGCGGATATCGACCTTGGTCAGATCGCTGCTCACTGCCGTGCGCTGCCGGCTCAGCCCGCTGCTCGCCGGATCGGTAAGCGCGGCGATGCTCTGCAGCCGGTTGGGTTGGGTCGACAAAGACGCTGCCGACAAGGCGGTCAGCAGCGCTTCGGCATCGGCAAGCCGCGCCGCCGGTAGCGCGGCAAAGCGCGCCGCATCATAGGAAATCGTGCCGTCGCGGCCGACGCTGAAGCCAATATCGCTCAACCTGAGGCCATTGGTCGTGCCGAAGCTGGCGGTTATCAACCCGGTGATGCGCTGGTCGATAGCGCGGACGGTAGGGTCATTGACCAGCGCGCCGGACACGTCGCTGCCGGTGGCGGGCTTGCGAAAGTCACCGATCACCGATCGCATCGCTGTCAGTGTCGAGGCGAAATCGCTCAAGGTCGCGCCGATTGTCGCGACACTGCGCGCAGCCGAGATGCGGGTCGTTGCCGCTGCATCGGCCTTGTTGAGCGTGATGCGTGTGCCGGCCACCAGATCATCGATGACATTGCTGCCGCGCCTGACCGCGACACCATCGACGCTGAGATCGGCATCGGCGGCGGTGGTCGCCAGCGTCAGCGCGCGGTTGCCGGGCGTGAAGGCGAATCGCGCCAGACCGGTATCGCCCGCCGCAGGTGCCGCGCTGATGATGAAGGCTGCGGCGGCACCATCGCTGCCGCGCAGGCTGAGCGTCGCGCTGTCGCTGTTGCCGATGATGCTGGCTGTGATGCCGCTGTTGCTGCTGTTGATGGCATCGCGCAAGCCGGCAAGGCTGTTGTTGCTGGCATCGATGGTGATGTCGATCGGGCTGGCCGTACCGGCGCTGAACGAAAATGCGCCGTCCGCCAAATCGGTGCGCGTGCCGAAAGCAATCGTCAGCGTGCCAAGGCCGACCGCAGCACCGGCATCGGCCAGCGGGGGCGTGGTCAGTTGCTGGGCGCGCGCCAGCCGGTTGACGACGACAGAAGCCGAAAAGGCGGTAACCGGCCCGCTGCCCAGCCGTTCGATGCCAACAGCGGCGCTGTCGCTGCTGGCGGGCTGGAGGCCGAGCGCACCGCTCTTGACCCGCGCATCGAGCGAGGTGGCAATGCCCTGCAACGCCGATTTGACCTGCCCCAGCGCCGAAATCCGCGCGTCCAGGCTCGCAGCCTTGCTGTTGAGCGGGGTGGTGCGAGCGGTTTTTTCGGCGGCGACAAGCTGGTCGATCAGCAGCTTGGTATCGATGCCGGTGCCAGCGCCAAGGGTGGAAATGATCGATGCCATGATGATCCTATAACGGCAGCGGCGCACCCGGCTTGCGGCGCGCGCCCAATTCGTCGAAATCAAAGTCCGGCGGCACGAACACCGGCGGCGCCGCTTCGCCGGCCGGATCGTCGAAGCGCATGACAAAGGCGAGAATGGTGGCGACCGCGGTGAACAGTTCCTCGCGCACCGGATCGCCGCGCCGCGCCGAAAAGAACAACGCACGTGCCAGCCGCGGCGTGCGAATGACCGGCAGTTTCAGTTCATGCGCCGCCGCGATGATCGCCTGCGCCATCTCCAGCCGGCCTTTTTCGACGACCAGCGGGGCCATATCCTCCCCGGCGCGGTAGCGCAGCGCGACGGCAAAATGAACGGGGTTGACCACCACAACGGCGGCATCGGCCAGGCTGGTCTTCATGCGCCGCGTTGCCGCCGCCATCTGGGCCCGGCGCAGCGCCGCCTTGACTTCGGGGGCGCCGTCATTCTGGCGACTTTCGCGGCGCACTTCGTCGAGAGACATCATCAGTTTGCGTTCGCGCAGGATGAAACTGATGGCGCCGTCGATGACCGCCACGGTTACCAGCAGCAGCGCCGCCGCCCCGAACAGCCGCACGATCGCGGCGCCGATGATCGCCAGCGCCCCGCCATCATCGCCGATATTGGCGAGCCGGGGCAGCAGCGGCGGCACGATCACCAGCGCCAACACACCGATGGCGGCAATCTTGAGCAGCGCCGTCACCGCGCCGGCAGCGCCGCTTGCCGAAAACAGCCGTTGCAGGCCGCTCACCGGGCTGACCCGGGACCATTTCGGCGCCAGGCTGTCGAGTGTGACATGGCGGCTGGCGGCGCTGGCAGCGACGATAACCGCCAATGCGATCGCCGCCGCCAGCACCAGCGGCACACCGATCGGCACGCGCCGCGCCAGCACCGCAACCGGATCGCCCCCATTATCGAATGGCAACGCATCAACCTGCAACGCCGCGCTGAGAAACCCCGCCAGCGCCTGCCACAAGGACGGCCCGACAACGGGCACGATCAGCGCCGCCATGGCGATGACCATGGCCGGCGCCAGTTCACGGGGTTGCCAGACATTGCCCTCTTTGCGCGCATCCTCGCGCCGCCGCGCGGTAGGCGCTTCGGTCTTGTCGCCACCCTCGGCCATCAGAGCAGCCCCTGCGCCGCGTCAAGAGTGACCAAAGTCCGCGCCAGCAGCGCTTCGAACAACAGCGGCAGCGCCCATAAAAAGCCAACCAGCAGCGCCGCCGGACCGACCGACATCGCCCCCATTTGCGGCGCCGATCGCGTCGCCACTGCCACCAGCAGATTGCCGAGCAGCAGCAGCGCCACGAGCGGCAGGGCAATGCGCAGCGCGCCGCTGAACATCATGCCACCAAAAATCGCCGCCCGCGCCAGCCCGATCTCGCCCGGCGCCAGCAGCCCCTGCCCCGCCACGCCTTGCGCGAACAACCAGGCGACGCCGTCATTCGACAGAAAAGCGCACCACATCAGCAGCGAGAACAGCCCGCCGATGACCGAGACACTGCCCCCCGCCCCGGCAAAGCTGGCAAAACCGAGCCCCATCATCTGCGCCACGACCTCGCCGGCCATCTGCGCCGCGGCAAAGGCCAGCGCCAGCGCCAGCCCGGCGAGCAGGCCGGCCAGTATTTCTCCCGGCAGCATCGCCAGCGTCAGCGGCGGCGCCTGCGGGCCAAAGGCACTAAACACCGACAGCGCCGCCGCCATCGCCAGCCGCGCCCGCCATGGCAACACCGCGCCGCCAAAGGCCGGCAGCAGCGCCAGCATGGTGAGCGGCCGCACCCCCGCCAGCGTGAAGCGCGCCATTGCCGCCAGCGGATCAAAGGCCGGCAGCTCGACAATCACCGGATCGCGCCAATCATGTCGAGCAGGCCGGACGTGAGGAGATCCCCCAGCGCGGTCATCACGCTTTCGCCGGCGATCGCCAACATCGCGACCAGCACGGCGAGCTTGGGCAGGAAGGACAGGCTCGCTTCCTGTACCGACAGGATGGTCTGCACGAGCCCGACGACCACGGCGACGATCAGAATCGGCACCAGAAAAGTCGCCGTTGTCTGGGCGAACAGCAGCACCGCGCTGCGCGTCAGCGCCACGAGCACCTGGTCATCGGGCATCGCGCCATCGATCATCCGGCGCCGCCAAAGCTTTTGGCGAGCGATCCGAGCACCAGCGTCCAGCCATCGATAGTGACGAACAGCGCCAGCTTGACCGGCAGGCTGACGGTGGCGGGAGACACCATCATCATGCCGAGCGACATCAGGATGCTCGACACGATCAGGTCGATGACGAGGAAGGGCAGATAGATGACAAAGCCGATCTGCATGCCGGTCTTCAGTTCGCTGGCCACGAACGCCGGCAGCACCACGGCCAGCGGCACGTCACGCGGGCTGGCAAACGGCCCGGCACGGGCGATTTCAGCGAATTTGCGCAGATCGCTTTCGCGCGTCTGGCTGAGCATGAAGGTTTTGAGCACATCTCCGGCCCGGCCGAGCGCCACATCGGCGCCGACACTGCCCGCCACCATCGGTTGATAGGCGGTGTCATAGATGCGATCGAGGCTGGGTTTCATGACGAACACCGTCAGCAGCAGCGCCATGCCGACAAGCAACTGGTTGGGCGGGCTTTGCCCCAGCCCCAGCGCCTGCCGCAGAATGGCCAGCACGATGATGATGCGGGTGAAGCAGGTCATCATCAGCAGCGCCGCCGGCAGCAGCGTCAGCGCCGACATCAGCAGCAGGATCTGCAATGATGACGACAGGCTGGGCAATGATGCCGACAGCGTTGGCACTGCTGTCGCCTGGACGAGCATTGCGCCGATCATGGCGCATCGCCTTCCGCCAGCCGCACCAGCCCGGCACGGCTTTGCCCGACAAGCAACTGCCGGCCGGCAAATTCGACCACCAGCAGCCGGCTGCCCGGCCCCAGCGGCAGCGCCTGCAGCACCCGGGCGTGGCGGACCGCCGCCTCGGGCCAGCCGAGCCGGGGCAGGCGTTCGCGCAGCCGGTCGAGCCAGGCGGCGGTCATGCGCCGCCCTGTGGCACGATTTCGGTCAGTTTGACCCCGAAACGATCGCCGATCGAAACGATTTCGCCGCGCGCGATCAGCCGGTCGTTGATCAGCACATCGACCGGCTGGTCGAGCCGGCGATCGAGGGTGTGGACCGAGCCGACCTGCAGCGCCAGCACATCGCGCAGGCACATCTTGATGGCACCGACCTCGACCGACAGCCGCACCGCGATCGAACCGAAGACGCCAAGATCGGCCCCCGCTTCTGCCGCCGGCTCGGTATCGAATTCGTTGCCCTGCAGCGGCCCCGATGTCACGGAATTCATGGCTTTCCTTCCAACGCGGCGAGCGCAATGGTGATGATTTCGGCTTCCTGCCGACCATCCGGCATGGGGATGAGTGTCACTTCGCCGATGGCATGGTCGCCCATCACCAGAGCCATCAGGCGGCGCGGATCGATGGGCAGGACGGTGCCGGGCCGCAATGGCAACAGCGTACGCACCGTCACCGGCGCCGCCGAAAGCTCCACCCTGAGCCGCATCGGCAGCGCCAGCAGCCGCGCCGCCAGTGCCGGCACCGAAGGAGGCGGCGGCTCGGCGGCGCTTGCAGCCGGGGCAAGCAAGCGGACATGGCCCATGATCACCCCGACACTGACATCGAAATCCAGCCCGGCGGCACGGCAAGCCTGCGGCCAGGCGCGTTCAGCGATGCCATCAAGCACAGCGGCGATGGCCTGTGCCTGGCGCACGACGGCAAGGCTGGTGGGCAGTATCTCCAATGGCTGTTCGATGTCACCGCCCAGTTGCAGCGTGGCCAGCGCACAGGCAAAGCTCGGCGACACACGCGGCGGCGGCGTGCCATCGGTGCTGATCGGCGGTCGTCCGGGACTGGCGTTGACCGCCATACCGAACAACTGGCTGAGCGCGCGCGTCGTGGCCCGGGTGATTGGACCAAGATCCGCGTCGGCATCGTTGTCGGCGTCGGGGTCGGGGTCGGCCCGGCGTCCAGCCGGCGGCTGGAAACGGTGCGGTTGCAACGCTTCGATTTCAGGTTCGGAACTGATGCGCAGGCCGGTCATTGCACCACCAGGCTAGTGAAGAAAACATCCTCCACTCCTTGTGCTTCGCCGTTTTCTTTAAGCATCTTGTTGATCGCCAGCTTGAGCTTGACGCGCAAACGGTCCTTGGCGGCGCGGTCTGCAACATCAGTTTCCGTTTGTTCCCCGAGGACGGCGAGCACGGTCGAGATCAGCGCCGGCTTATGCAACGCGATTGCGTTGGTGACGGGTTCGCCCGCCTTCGTCGATACCGAGATGCGCAATTGCAGGTAGCGGCCGGTATCGAGCAGATTGGAGGTGAAGGCATTGTCGATTTCGACATAGCTGACCGGGCCATGGGCCACCGGCGGCGGCGCTTCGGCATGGTTACCGCCACCGCTACTGCCGATCCCGAGCTTGTCCGCCGCCAGGATGGCACTAAAGCTGCCCGCCCCTGCGCCGGCTATAATGCCAAGGCCGAGCAACAGGACGCGGATGATGCCGCCGGCCTTGCCCTTTGGCTTGGCGGGCTTAGCTGGCTTGGCGGCATCAGGTGGGGGTGTATCCATGGGTTAACCTCAAGCAAAACGGTCGGAATGCGACGTGGCGGACGCCCGGGGGTCGGGCGCGATGACAAAAGCGGCTGACAAAGGAGATGCATGGGGGGCCTGATGCTGCTGCTGACCCTGCTGCTGGCCGAATGAGGGGTTGAGCGATTGCCCGCCGATGTCGAGCGATTGCAGCCGGACCCCATGCGCCGCCAGATCAGCGAGCAGCCGGGGCACTTCGGCGGCGATCAACCCGGCAGCATGCGGTGCCGCTTCGAAGCGCAGGCGCAGATCCTGCGGGCCACCATCGATGCCCACGGTGATGCTGCCCAGTGCGTCACTGGCAATGCTCAGCGGTGGTGGCACCGCAGCGGCCGGCCGAAGCAGTGGATCGGCGGTGATAGCCGGCGCCCGGTCGGGCAGCGCCAGTGCCGGGGCTAACGCCAGCGCCGGGGCGCGTTCCATCGCGGCAGCATCGGGCAACGGATCTTCGGAGCCCGGCAGTGGCAAACGCGGCCGCGACGGGGGAGCCGGAACCGCTGGCGGGGACGGAATCATTGTCGCTACCGTGGCTGCTGGCAGCGAA
>CAJAHV010000149.1 GCA_903939555.1 uncultured Alphaproteobacteria bacterium
GCCGGCCTGACCCGCGCCTGCGGCACCGGCGCGGTTGCCGCCGTCGCCGTCGCCCAGCGTCGCGGTCTTGCCGACGCCCGCGTCACCGTCACCCTGCCCGGCGGCGATCTGGTCATCACCCGCGCCGACAATGGTCATCTGCTGATGGCCGGCCCTGCCACCATCGCCTTTACCGGCAGCATCGATCTGGAGCGTTTTGCATGAGCTGGTTCGACCGGTTGAAGACGGGCCTGACCCGTTCGACCGCGCGGCTGGGTGACAGCCTCGCCGGGCTCGCCACCGGCACCATGCCGCTCGATGAAGACCGGCTCGACGAAATCGAGGAAGCGCTGATCGCCGCCGATCTCGGCCCCGCCGTCGCCGGCCGCATCCGGGCGCGGCTGGCGGATGCCAAGTTCGCCAAGGGCATCGACGAAGCCGGGTTGAAGGCCGCCGTCGCCGCCGAAATCACCGCCGTGCTGGCGCCGGTCGCCAAACCGCTCGCCGTCACCGCCTTTCCGCGGCCGCACGTCATCCTGGTCGTCGGCGTCAACGGTTCGGGCAAGACCACGACGATCGCCAAGCTGGCGCGGCGCTTCACCGAGCAGGATTACACGGTGATGCTCGCCGCCGGGGACACGTTCCGCGCCGCCGCCATCGCCCAGTTGAAGATCTGGGCCGAACGCATCGGCGTGCCGGTCGTTTCGGGCGAACAAGGTGCCGACGCGCCGGGGTTGGCCTATGAAGCGCTCAGGCAAGCACGAGAGGCGGGCACCGACGTGCTGATCATCGACACCGCCGGGCGCCTGCAGAACAAGACGGGGTTGATGGACGAACTCGCCAAGATGCGCCGGGTACTGCAAAAGCTCAGCCCGGCTGCTCCGCATGATACCATCCTCGTGCTGGATGCGACAACCGGCCAGAATGCGCTCAATCAGATCGAGGTATTTGGCGATGTTGCCAAGATTACCGGGCTGGTGATGACCAAGCTTGACGGCTCGGCGCGCGGTGGTGTGCTGGTGGCGGCTGCGGAAAAGTTTCGCCTGCCGATCCATGCGGTTGGCGTCGGCGAGGGCATGGACGATCTTCGGCCATTCGCGGCTGATGATTTCGGACGGGCGCTGGTCGGCGATTGATCACGCGCTTGTTTTGCCCCTGAATGGCCGTTTTCAGGGCAGGTTCTCAATCTAGCCGCTTTATCAGGTCGCGCGAGGCTTCCAAACCGCGCACTATGGCGGCATCTCAGGAGGAGTGCCGCCATGGATTTCGATCTGCCGCCCGAACTCGCAGCCTATCTCGCCGAACTTGACACCTTCATCGAAGCTGAAATCAAGCCAATCGAGAATCGTGACGACAACATCCGGTTTTTCGACCACCGCCGGGAACATGCCCGCACCGATTGGGACAATGGCGGTCTGCCGCGTGTCGAATGGGAAGACCTGCTCGCCGAAGCACGGGCCGCAGCGGACAAGGCCGGGCATTACAGGTTCGCCTGGCCTGAGAGCATGGGCGGCAAGGGTGGCAGCAACCTTGCAATGGCCGTTATCCGTGAACATCTGGCGGCGCGCGGTCTGGGCCTGCACAATGATCTCCAGAACGAACATTCGATCGTTGGGAATAATCCCTTCATTCTGTTGTTCAAGGAATTCGCCACCCCCGAACAATATGCTCGCGATGGCGACGCGGTAATGTCGGGTGCCATGCGCACGGTCTTTGGCTTGACCGAGCCCAACCATGGTTCCGACGCGACCTTTATGGAAACCGTTGCGGTGCGCGAAACACGTCATGGTATCGAAGGCTGGCTGATCAACGGCGAAAAAATGTGGTCAACGGGCATGCATGTCGCCACCCATGCGATGGTTTTCGCCCGCACCTCGGGCAAGGACGGCGATGCCACCGGCATAACCTGCTTCATCGTGCCTGCCCACGCACCCGGCGTGAAAATCGAAGAATATCTGTGGACCTTCAACATGCCGACCGACCATCCGCGGGTCAGCTTCA
>CAJAHV010000150.1 GCA_903939555.1 uncultured Alphaproteobacteria bacterium
CCGCCGCCTGTTGACCGGCGATGACCCGGTGCGCTGGTTCTACGATACGCGCACCGAAGGCAGTTCGGGCCAGACCATCGGCGAAGGCGGTGCGGCGCTCGGCGCGCAGCTCGGCACCGCCAACACGCCCGCCGTCAACAACCGCCTGACCTCCAGCCGGCTGAGCACCGGCACGCGGCTGGCGCTGAGCGGCGTGACGATTATCATCGATGTGCCGCTGGCCGATGGCCATGCCATTGAAGCGCTGGCTGCACAGGCGGTCATGCTGGGCTTTTTGCGGACCCGATTGGGCGTCGCGCGGCCGGCTTCGGCAAGTATCCTCACCCTGTTCAGCCCACGCGACCCCGCAACCCGGCCGCTCGACCTGAGCCCCATCGACGAAGCCCTTCTTGTCGCGCTCTACAAGGCCCCCGCCGACAAGGAGGCAAATGATCAGCGCGCCTTCATGGTCAGCGCCATGGTCGATGATCTGTTCGGCAAGCGCCCGCCCGCGCGCTGACGCGGGAAGGTGCCGCCAGCCACTGGCGCGGGACCGCTCCGCCGCCCGGGGGTGCTGTTACCCGAACACCCGGTCGAAGATCGTGTCGACATGCTTGAGATGATAACCGAGGTCGAACAGCGGTTCGAGTTGGGCGCGCGGCAACAGGGCGGTCACTTCGGCATCGGCCGCCAACAGTTCGAGCAATTGCAGTTGCCCGTCCGATTCCCACACTTTCATCGCGTTGCGCTGGACCAGCCGATAGCTGTCCTCGCGGGATGCGCCGGCCTGTGTGAGCGCCAGCAGGATGCGCTGCGAATGGATGAGTCCGCCCATCTTGTTGAGGTTCTTCAGCATTCGGTCCGGGTAGATCAGCAGCTTGTCGATGACCTGGGTGAGACGCACCAGCGCGAAATCGAGCGTGACGGTGGCATCGGGGCCGATCATGCGTTCGACCGACGAATGCGAGATGTCGCGTTCGTGCCAGAGCGCGACATTCTCCAGCGCCGGGGTGACGTAACCACGCACGAGGCGCGCAAGGCCGGTAAGATTTTCGGTCAGCACCGGGTTGCGCTTGTGCGGCATGGCGCTGCTGCCCTTCTGGCCCGGCGCGAAATACTCCTCGGCTTCGAGCACTTCGGTGCGCTGCAGATGGCGGATCTCGGTGGCAAGACGCTCGACCGAGCCGGCAACAACACCCAGCGTGGCGAAGAACATTGCATGGCGGTCACGCGGGATGACCTGGGTGGAGACGGGCTCCACGGTCAAATTCATCGCCCGGGCGACATGCGCTTCGACCGCCGGGTCGATGTTGGCGAAGGTGCCGACGGCGCCGGAAATGGCGCAGGTGGCGATTTCCGCGCGTGCCGCGACAATACGCTCGCGGCAGCGGGCGAATTCGGCATAGGCCTGCGCAAGCTTGAGGCCAAAGGTCGTCGGCTCGGCATGGATGCCGTGGCTGCGGCCCATTGTCGGGGTGTGCTTGTGCTCCATCGCCCGGCGCTTGATGGCGGCGAGCAGTGCGTCGGTATCGGCGATCAAAATATCGGCGGCACGCGCGAGCTGCACGCTGAGGCATGTGTCGAGCACGTCTGAACTCGTCATGCCCTGGTGGACGAAGCGCGCTTCGGGGCCGACATGTTCGGCGAGGTTGGTCAGGAAGGCGATCACGTCATGCTTGGTCTCGCGCTCGATTTCGTCGATGCGGGCAACGTCGAACTTGCCGCGCTCCCATACCGCTTTCGCCGCATCGGCAGGCACAACGCCCAACACGACGAGCGCGTCCATAGCGTGCGCTTCGATCTCGAACCAGATCTGGAAGCGGGTTTCGGGTTCCCAGAGAGCGACCATCTCGGGGCGGGAATAACGCGGGATCATGCTAGGCTCCGTTTCTGGCGCGGGGGTTAGCACGGCGCCTGCGCCGACACTACTCCCCCCTCTCTTGCCGGGAGGGGCAGACGCGCATTACGTGGCGGGCGTGAGTGATATCGTGTCTGTTCGCGTCGTCGTTTTCCAGCATGGGCTGGGGGCGCTCGATTATGCCGTGCCGGCGGGGGTGGTGGCCGCGCCGGGCATGGCGGTAACTGTGCCGCTGGGTCCGCGCACCATCACCGGGGTGGTGTGGGATGCCGGCCGGCTGGAAGGCCGCGAAGTCGAGGCAAAGCGGCTGCGCCCGTTGACCGCAGTGCTTGATATTCCGCCCTTGTCGGCCCCGATGCGGCGGCTGTGCGAATGGGTGGCGGATTATTATCTCAGTCCGCTCGCCGGGGTCATCCGCATGGTCTGGCCATCGGTGGCGTTCCTGTCGGCGCGCGAGATCGTGGAATATCGCCCCGGCGGCCCGGTGCCGGCGCGGTTGACCCCGGCGCGGGTGCAGGCGCTGGCGAGGCTCGATGGCCGGCAGGGGCTGGTGCGCGATCTGGCGCGCATCGCTCAGGTGTCGGAAGCCGTCATCCGTGGCCTCGTCCAGGGCGGCACGCTGCTGCCGGTGCTGGTCGGGGTCGATGCCACCCTGGCGCAACCCGACCCTGATTTCGCGCCGCCGCAGCTGGAGGCGGCGCAGGCCGAGGCGGCGCTGGCCATCGTCCATGCCGTCGCCGATGGCGGCTTTGCGCCCTATTTGCTCGAAGGCGTCACCGGATCGGGCAAGACCGAAGTCTATTTCGAAGCGGTCGCCGAAGCGATCCGGCAGGGCGGGCAAGCGTTGGTACTGGTGCCCGAAATCGCGTTGACCGCGCCATGGCTGGCGCGCTTTGCGGCGCGTTTCGGCTGCGCGCCAGTCGCGTGGCACAGCGATCTGAAGGCCAGCGAGCGCCGCGCCGCCTGGGCCGCCATCGCCGATGGCCGCGCCAAGGTTGTTGTTGGCGCACGCTCGGCGCTGTTCCTGCCCTTTGCCGATCTGCGCGTCACCATCGTCGATGAAGCGCATGAGACGAGCTTCAAGCAGGAAGAAGGCGTCCACTATCACGCCCGCGACGTGGCGGTCATGCGAGCCCGTGAGGAGGCGGCGACAGTCGTCCTTGCCACCGCCACGCCGGCGATCGAAACTCAGGTGCAGGCGGCCAAGGGCACCTATCGCCACCTCGTACTGCCGTCGCGCTTTGGTGGGGCGCAGATGCCCGACATCGCCGCGGTAGATCTGCGCCGCTATCCGCCGACGCGCGGTGCGTGGCTGAGTCCGCCGCTCGTCGCTGCCGTTTCCGCAACGCTGGCCAAGGGCGAACAGGCGCTGCTCTTCCTCAACCGCCGCGGCTATGCACCACTGACGCTGTGCCGGGCGTGCGGCGAGCGCATCCAATGCCCCAATTGCACCGCCTGGATGGTCGAGCATCGCCTGTCGAAGCGGCTTGCATGCCATCATTGCGGCCATCAGACGCCGGTGCCGCCGGCGTGCCCGGCGTGCGGTGAGGAGGATGCGCTGGTGGCCTGCGGGCCGGGCGTCGAGCGCATCGCCGAGGAAGTGACGCGGACGTGGCCAGCGGCGCGCGTGGCGTTGGTGACGTCGGACACGATCAACTCTCCGGCGCGGGCAGCGGCGTTGGTGCAGGCGGTCGAGCGCCGCGAAATCGACGTGCTGATCGGCACCCAGATGGTCACCAAGGGCTATCATTTCCCCGAACTGACGCTGGTCGGGGTGATCGATGCCGATCTCGGGCTGGCCGGGGGAGACCTGCGTGCCGGGGAACGCACCTTTCAGCAGGTGGCGCAGGTGGCCGGGCGTGCCGGGCGTGGCGCCAAGCCGGGGCATGTGCTGATCCAGACCCACCAGCCCGAAGCGCGTTTGATGCGGGCATTGGTCGCCGGCGACCCGGCGGCCTTTTATGCAGCCGAGACCGAAGCGCGGCGTGACCTGATGCTGCCGCCATTCGGGCGGCTGGCAGCGATCATCGTGTCATCGGAAGATGCCGGCGCGGCACTCGCGGCGGCGCGTGCCATCGGTGCGGCAGCGCCGATGCTGGAAGGGTTGAGCGTTCTCGGGCCTGCCGCCGCGCCACTGGCGATGCTGCGCGGCCGCCATCGCCAGCGCTTGCTGGTCCAGGCGCGGCGCACATTGGCCCTCCAACAGGTGCTGCGCGACTGGCTGGGCGGGGTGGCGGTCCCGGGTAATGTGCGGGTTGTAGTCGATATCGACCCGTATAGTTTCGTGTGACCCCCCCTCCTTGCCCCGCCAAGGGCTGGCGCCGGGACGTTCAGCCGGCGAATGTGTGCGCCGCCAGACCGATGCGGCCCGCTGCGACCTCGAACAGCGCGCCGCCGGCCGCCTCGTCAACGCCCTCGCTCGCCGAGGTGACGAACATCCGGTCGAGCCGCTCGCCAGCAAAACTTACGCTGCTGGTCTGCGAGGCGGGCAGGGTGATGATCTGGTCGACCATCGCGTCGGGCCGTAGCCGAACCACCCGCCCGGCACCCCAGCACGCCACCCACAGGCCACCCTCGTTGTCGAAGGTCATGCCATCGGGACTGCCCTCGTCGCTGGAGAACTGGCGGAACAGCGCGCGCGGGCCCAGGCTGCCGTCGGCGCGAACGGCGAAGCGGTAGATACGCCCCGCGACCGAATCGGTGTGGAAAAGGGTGCCGCCGTCGGCGCTGATCGCCGGGCCATTGGCGACGCTGTAGCCGCTGTCGAGCCGGGTCAGCCGGCCATCGGGATCATAGCGATAAAGACTGCCGGTCGGCGTGTCGCACGCCATCGGCATGGTGCCGAAATATAATCGGCCGGCCGCATCCGCTTTGGCATCGTTGAGGCGATGCTGTGGCAGGTCGGGCTCGGGCGCTGCCAGCAACGTCACAACCAGAGGGTCGAGCGTCAGGGTTGCAATGCCGTCCTTAGTGCCGGCGATGAAACCCGGCGCGCTGCGACGCTCGATCACCCAGCCGGTCGGGGTAGGCAGGTCCCAGCAGGTGACGCTGTCATCGCTTGGCCGCAAGCGGTTGAGCTTTTTGCCAAGGATATCGACCCAGAAAAGCGCCTGTTCGGAAGGCGACCAGATCGGGCCTTCGCCAAGCCGGTCGCGGCGGTCGCGGGGAATCATGCGCATGGCCAGAGGCTAGCCGCCGCCGGAGCACGGCGCTAGAGTTGATTGCAGTCGAGCGGCACCGGCCCGCTCCCCCGCCCGGCCAGCCAAGTCATTGTACAATATGGGTGGACGGGCGGGGGAGCGGGCCGGTGCCAACTCCACTTTACTGCAATAGTCTCTAGCGGTGATCCATGCAGCCTATTCGCCTCGCCCTTGTCGGCATCGGCAAAATTGCCCGCGACCAGCATCTGCCGGCGATTGCCGCCGATGCCGGGTTTACGCTGGTCGCCGGCGTGAGCCGCAATGCCCGGCTTGAGGGGGTGGCACATTTTGCCGATCTGGCAGGGTTGCTCGCCTCAGGGTTGCCCGTTGATGCCGTGTCACTGTGCACGCCGCCGCAGGGACGGCATCTTGTGGCGGCACAGGCGCTGGCGGCGGGATGGCATGTGATGCTCGAAAAACCGCCAGGGGTGACGTTGGCCGAAGTGCAGGGCCTTCAGCCCGGCAACCGCACCCTGTATGCCAGTTGGCATTCGCGCGCTGCCGCCGGCGTGGCACCGGCGCGCGTCTGGCTGGCCGGGCGCCGCATAGTGTCGGCCCGGATCATGTGGCGCGAGGATATTCGCCGCTGGCACCCGGGGCAGGATTGGATCCTGGCCAGTGGTGGCATGGGCGTGTTCGACCCTGGCATCAACGCGCTGTCGATCCTCACCGAAATCCTGCCGGCTCCGGTGGAGGTTGTGGCGGCGCGGCTGGCCGTGCCCGCCAACCGTGCGTCGCCGATCGCAGCTTGGTTGACGCTGGCCTTCGGTGCTGTCGACATCACAGCGGAATTCGATTTCCTGCACACGGGACAGCAGCAGTGGGACATTGTCATCGAAACCACCGACGGGCATCTGGCGTTGCGCAATGGCGGCGCGGAGCTGGCCATCAACGGGATCGCGCAGCCCTTGGTCGACGGTGGTGAATATCCCGCTCTGTACCGGCGCTTTGCGGCCTTGATCGCCGCCGGGCAAAGTGATTGTGATCTGGCGCCACTGGCACTCGTCACCGAGGCGCTGGCGCGGGGAGAAACCATCACGGTGTCACCGTTCGATTTTTGAAACGCAGCGGGGCTGCAACTTTTTCGAATTGGCCGGTCTTTTTACTGCGCCGTCCAACCGCCATCGATCGGCATTGCTGTTCCGGTAATTTGTGCAGCGGCCGGGCTTGCGAGAAAGGCGGCGAGTTCGCCGATCTGTTCGGGGGTGGCGAACTGCCGCGACGGTTGCTTTTCGACGAGCAGTCTTTCGGTCGCGGCCTCGATCGTGATTCCATTGGCGGCGGCCAAGGCCTCGATCTGCTTCTGCACCAGCGGGGTGTGGACCCAGCCCGGGCAAATCGTGTTGCAGGTGATGCCGGTGCCGGCATTTTCCAGCGCTACCACCTTGCTGAAGCCGACGACGCCGTGCTTGGCCGCGACATAAGCCGATTTGTTCGGACTGCCGACCAGGCCATGGACCGACCCGATGTTGATGATGCGGCCGAAACCTCTGGCCTGCATGTGCGGCAGCGCGGCCTGTGTGCCGAGGAACACGCCCGACAGGTTGATGGCGATGATTGCATTCCATTTGTCGATAGGGAACTTGTCGACGGTTTCGGTGTACTGGATGCCGGCATTGTTGACGAGAATGTCGATCGAACCATAGCTGTCGACGCACAGATCGATCATCGCCTTGACCTCGGCGGGCTTGGAGACATCGGCGTCGCTGTAGGCGACCTTGACCCCATATCGGGCTGCGAGCCGGGCGCGTTCGGCCTCGATTGTCGCGACGTCGCCGAAACCGTTGATTACCAGGTTGACGCCCTTGGATGCCAGAATGGCGGCAATGCCCAACCCGATACCACTGGTTGAGCCGGTTACAACGGCATTGAGACCTTTCAGCATTGGATTTCCCCGACGCCGAGTTGCGCCCCGATCGGCACACCAGCTGACGCCATTTTCAAGTTATGCAGCAGTCGCAGCGAATCATCGCCGCCGCATCGTTTAATGCGCAACACCCCCTTCATCTACCGGTAATTCAATGTCGTACAATGGCGGGTCGGGGTGCGGTTGCGTCCGGCCTCTCCCTGTTCGCGCGCTCCTCAATCGTTACAGAGTGAGCAGCTAACGACAAGGTGGCGTGGTCAGCAGCTTCGCCAGATCGCCAGGTCGTGCGGGTCGATCGTCCGGCTGCCGAGCAGAAAGTCGGCTCCCTCCGGCGCCGGCGCCGAAACTGCGCTTGCGCCATAGTTGATCGCAAAAACCAGATCGCCGCGCCGGCGTAGCCGCAGGTCGTTCTCGAGCGGTGTGACCGCAATATCGGCTTCGGCGCACAGGCTGGTAAAAAACGCCGCAAGAAAAGCCTCGTCGGTCAGCGTTGCCAGATAATGCACCCGGCCGTGGCGAACCAGTGCCGGGCTGCCGTCTTCATAGCTCGCCAGCACCCGGGCATCGCCGGGATCGAGGCTTTCGCGCCAACTGGTACTGGCATAGTCGCGGCCGTTGAAGCTGATCGCCCCCGGACAATCGGCGCGCAGGGTTTCGACCGACAGCACCCGTATCGGCAGCAGGCCTCGTAACGCCCCCGGGGGAAGGCCGTCCGCTATGGTCAGGTCCTTGGTTTTTGCCCCCGAGCGCGGGCCAAGGACGACAAGCGCATGCGTGTCTGCCAGCCTGGCGACCGCGAGGCTGTCGGGCATCGCCAGCGCCGGGGCGAGCACGATCCTGTAGCCTGCCACCGGCGCACCGGGCGCGACGAAATCGACATCGACCCCAAGCCGGCGCAGCGCGCGATACCAGCCATGGACGATGGCGGTATAATCATAACCGCGCCCCTGCGCCTCGATATCGGACAAATATTGGGCTTCAATATCGATGATGATGGCGACCGGCGCCGGGGTTGGCTCGGGCAGCGCGATCTGTCCCAGTTCGGCGGCGAGCAAGGCGATTTCGGGCCAGGCTTCGGCTTCGGACGAATCGGGGCGGAGCAGCCCAGCGTGCATCTGTTCCTGCGCGAACGGGGCCTGGCGCCAGCGGAAGAAACTGACCACCGCAGCGCCATGGGCAAAGGCTTCCCAGCTCCATAGCCGCACCATGCCGGGCGCCGGGCGCGGATTGTGGCGTGCCCAGTTCACCGGGCCGGGTTGCTGCTCCATCACCCAGAAGGGCCGGCCGGTCAGCCCGCGGGTCTGATCGAACAACACGGCCTGCATATCGGGGTGGCCGGTGCGCATATAGGGCGCGAAATCGGCTGCCGGTGCGTGCGCCAGCGCCAGATCGGCGCGGCCGAGCGGATAATTGTCGTAGGAGGCAAAATCGAGTGGCGCGGCCAGCGCATGATTGTCGACGCCGGTTTCATCCATGGGGATGAAGTTATGGGTTATGAAACGCCCGGGGGCATGGTCGCGCAAGATCGCGCAGGTGGCATCATGAAAGCGCACCACCATGTCAGAGGCATAGCGCCGCCATGCCAGCCGGTGGGCCGGGCTGGTTTCGGTGACGGCGCCGACCGGCAGTTCGATTTCAGCGAAGCTGCGATATTCCATCGACCAGAAGACATTGCCCCAGGCGGCGTTGAGTGCGCCGATATGGCCATAGCGTTCGGCGAGCCAGCGACGGAAGCCATCGCGCGCCGCGGGCGAAGCGGACAGCGCCGTATCGTGGCAGCAGAGCTCGTTATCGGTCTGCCAGCCGACGACATGCGGGTTGTCACCATAGCGTTCGGCAAGCACGCGGGTGATGCGCAGCGCCGCATCAAGCCAGGTCTCGCTCGAAAAATCATTGTGTCGGCGCGATCCGAAACCTCGCACGCGGCCGCTGCGGGGATCTACCGGCATGATGTCGGGGTGCGCGTCGACGAGCCATTTCGGCGGTGTGGCGGTGGGGGTGCACAATACCACCTGCAATCCGGCCTTGCCGAGCGTGACAATGGCACGGTCGAGCCAGTCGAAATCATACCGACCGGGGTCTGGTTCCAGCCGGCTCCAGGCGAATTCGCCGATGCGGACATAGCGCAGGCCAAGCGCAGTCATGCGGGCGGCGTCGCGCGCCCACCAGTCCTGTGGCCAATGTTCGGGATAATAGCACACACCAAGCATATCGCCTTATAACGGCCGACACACGCTCTTGCACAGTCACCGACTTGCATAGGCACCGACTTGCATAGGCACCGTCTCGCACAGGCACTGTCTTGCACAGTCGCGACGTTGCGGCGAAAGCTGTGCGCCATGTCGATCCCTCCTTTTGTGCGCCTCGATGGTGCGGCGGTCACGCTGGTGCTGGCAACGGCAGGCGGGCCGATGGCGCTGTACTGGGGTCCGCGCCTGCCCGCTGGCATCGACCCGGCGGCGCTGGTGCGGCTTGGCCATCGCGGCCCGGCGCCGGCGTCGCCCGCAGTGCCGCCGCCACTATCGCTGACTCCGCAGGCCGGGGATGGCTGGCCCGGGCGGCCCGGGCTGGCGGCGCATCGTGCCGGGCAGGGCTGGGCGAGCCTTTGCCGGCTGGAGGATGTGCAAGCGACGTCGACAACGGCCGTTTTCCTGTCGCGCGATGCCGGCAATGGCCTGGTGCTGGTGCATGAACTGGCGATCTCGGGCGATGTGCTGGTGGCGACGACGCGGCTGTCGAATGCCGGGACTGACGCGCTGGCGGTTGAAGCGCTCGCCGCGCCGGTGCTGCCGATCCCGGGGTTCGTTACCGATCTCATCGGCTTTGACGGACGCTGGGCGGGCGAATTCCAGCTGCGGCGGCAGCCTCGGACGCCGGGTTCGCTGGTGCGCGAAAACCGCCGGGGGCGAACCAGCCATGATGCCTTTCCCGGACTGATCGCCTGCACATCGACCTGTGACGAGCGCCAGGGTCTCGCCTATGGCTGGCATCTTGGCTGGAGTGGCAACCATCGGCTGGCGGTCGAGACGTTGTCGGATGGCCGGGCATTGGTGATGGCCGAAGCGTTATATCTGCCGGGCGAAATCCGCCTCGAACCCGGTGCCAGCCTTATCAGCCCGACGCTCTTCGCCAGTGTCAGCGACAAAGGATTGTCGGTGCTGTCGCGGCAGTTTCACGCGTTCGTGCGTGCCCGGCCCGAACACGCCCGGCTGCGCGCCAAGCCGCGCCCGGTGCATTACAACAGCTGGGAAGCGGTCTATTTTGATCATGACCCGGTGGTGCTTGCCGATCTTGCCGTACGCGCCGCAGCGCTGGGGGTGGAACGCTTCGTGCTCGACGACGGCTGGTTCAAAGGGCGGCGCGATGACCGTGCCGGGCTCGGCGACTGGACGGTCGATACCGGTGTCTATCCGGAGGGCCTGGCGCCGCTGATCGCGCAGGTGCAGGCGCTCGGCATGGAGTTCGGCCTTTGGGTCGAACCCGAAATGGTCAATCCTGATAGCGATCTCCATCGCGCCCATCCCGAATGGGTGCTGGGCGTTGCCGGCGCCGCACAGCTTGATTTCCGTCACCAGCTGGTGCTCGATTGTGGACGTAACGAGGTGCAAGATCATTTGTTCACTGCACTCGATGCGCTGCTGCGCAATCACGACATTGCCTATCTGAAATGGGACATGAACCGTGATCTCAGTCACCCGGGCGGCAGCGATGGCCGGGCCGGGGCGGTGGCGCATGTCCGGGGCGTTTATGATCTGCTCGCCCGGTTGCGCGCGGCGCATCCAGCGGTCGAGATCGAAAGCTGTGCCTCGGGCGGCGGCCGCGCCGATTATGGCGTGCTGGCGCTGACCGACCGGATCTGGACATCGGATTCAAACGACGCGCTCGACCGGCTGGCGATCCAGCGCGGCTTCTCGCATTTCTTTCCGTCCGAAGTGATGGGTGCCCATGTCGGGCCGGCCAGTTGCCATATCACCGGGCGGCGGCTGACGATGGCCGTGCGCGTCGCCACGGCGCTGTTCGGGCATTTGGGGATGGAACTCGATCTTCGTGAACTGGATAGCCGCGATGCTGCGGATCTGGCGGCCGGGGTAGCGCTGTACAAGACGCATCGCGCGCTGATCCACGGTGGCGACCTGTTCCGGCTCGACGCCGAGGTCGGCGTGACGGCTGCCATGACCGTCGCTCCCGACCAGAGCGAGGCGCTGCTGTCATGGACGGTGGTGACCGAAGCGCCCGGCTATTTCGGCGCGCCGCTGCGCTTGGCAGGTCTCGACGCGGCGGCCGATTATCGTATTTCTAGGGTGTGGCCGCCGCGCCTTGCGGTCGAATGGACGGCAACAGACGGTGCAGTGCTAGCTGGTTCGCTGCTCATGCAGGCGGGGTTGCAGCCGCCACGGCTGCGGCCCGAGACGGC
>CAJAHV010000151.1 GCA_903939555.1 uncultured Alphaproteobacteria bacterium
CCCGATTCAAGGCCGAACGGGTCGCCGAACTGGATGCCGTCGACACTGATGCGGTTGAAACGGTTGTTCTGGCCGGCGATCGAGATGGCGCCACCGTTGGTTGGATCAAGTGCGACGAGCGGATCCCGCGCCGCGAGGTTGCGGATGTCGCGGTTGACGGTCGAAACACCGGCAATGTCTTTGGCCGTCAACACCGTGGCCGGACCGGATGAGATCGTGATCGCGGACTTCTGGCGGCCGGCTGTGACGACGATGGTCTGGCCGGCGGCGGCCAGGACAACGCCGATGCGCTGCGGCGATCCGGCCTGCAGGCTATCAAGAGTTTCCGAAGCGGCATCATAACCGGTCGCCGAAACGGTGACGCTGTAGGGGCCGCCGAGGCGCAGGCCGGTGGCGTTGAAGTTGCCATTGGTGTCGGTCGTCTGGGTAATGCGCGTACCCGACGGGGTGTGAAGGATCACGACGGTCGCATTGCCAACGCCGGCACCGGCATCGGTGGTCACCTGGCCGCGGATCGAGGCCGAGGTTTCCTGGGCGTGCAGCGCTGCGACGGGCGCGATAAGCGCGGCGATGGCGCAGCCGATACGGAAATTACGCATGGTGAAGGACCCCTGTTGCCCGTATTGATAACGGTGACGAAATACGCAAATCTGATACAGACCGACGGAAGTTCCCGAACGATCGAATCAATGTGCGTCCTTTGCTGACCAAATATGACGGTTCCGTGACAGTCCGGTGAGGATGCCGTGACAGCGGTCGATAGGCACGGTCTGTTGCGTTGCAGCAACAGTGTCGCGATCGTGAGCGGATACACGTAAAAGCGGCGATAACGGTAACGCTGACGACAAGCGCGTCCATCGGGTGGTGGGCGCTGACGGGCTCGAACCGCCGACCCTCTCGGTGTAAACGAGATGCTCTACCAACTGAGCTAAGCGCCCCCGCGGCAAGGCCCGGAGAGGCGCACACCTAGCGCGGACCGAGCCGCTGTGCAACGCTGCTCGGTGCAGACTGGCGGGGGGATCGCTCAAGTGAATCTGGTGCAGATCGGCGTTTTTGCCGGGCTAACGGTCGCCATGGCGCTGGCGACATGGTGGCAGACCCGGCGGATGGCGCGCGCCGCGGGTGAAACCGGCCGCAATACCAATTCAAACCGCGAATTTTTCCTGGCCGGTGGCGGGCTGAAATGGCCGTTCATCGCCGGCTCGATCACCCTCACCAACCTGTCGACCGAACAATTAGTCGGCATGAACGGCAACCAGATGCTGCTGCTGGCGTGGTGGGAATTGTCGGCGGTGGCGGGGCTCGCCATGCTCGCGCTGGTTTTCCTGCCAATCTACTATCGCAACGACTGCACGACCACGACCGAACTGTTGCAGAAGAAATATGGCTCGAAGCATCTGCGCGCGCTGGTGTCGGGGCTGTTCCTTGCCGGCAATGTGCTGATCTACCTGCCGATCGCGCTGTATACCGGCGCGCTGTTCCTGCGCACCGTGTCAGGGGTGGATCTGCCGCTGCTGCCGCTCGCTGCCATGCTGGGCATTGCCGGCTCGCTCTATGCCATCCTCGGCGGGCTGCGCGCCGTTGCCGTTTACGACACGATAGCCGGGGTCGGCGTGCTCGGCAGCGCGCTGGCGGTCGTCTGGCTCGCCATGTCGGCAATCGGTTGGTCGTTCGACGGCATCCCGGCCGAACGGCTGACCATGGCTGGCGGGCCGACATCGCCGATCCCCTGGCCCACCCTGCTGACCGGCATGATCTTCATCCAGATGTTCTATTGGTCGACAAACCAGACCATCACCCAGCGCGCCATGGCGGCGCCTAACCTGCGCGAGGGACAAAAGGGCGTTTTCGCCGCCGGCGTCATCCGGTTGATGATCGTGCCCGCCATCGTCGTGCTGCCCGGCGTTGCGGCGTATAAATTGTTCGGGGTGACCGGCGATGCCACTTATGGCCGTGTGGTCGCCGCGCTGCTGCCGGCCTGGGCCTCGGGGGCCTTTGCCGCCTTCATGTGCGCCGCAGTGCTGACGCATTACACCTCGATCCTCAATTCGACGACGACGCTGTATGTCTGCGACATCCATGAAAGCTATGTCGACGCCAAACCCGATGTAAAAAAGCTCAACACCTGTATTTCGGCTGGCTTTGTCATTGTCTCTATCGCGCTGGTGCCGCTCTATTCGGGCGCCGTGTCGATCATCAATCTGGTCCAGCAACTGAACGGCCTGTCCTCGATGCCGATCCTGTCGGCCTTCATCGTCGGGCTGGTGTTTCGCGGGGTCAAGGCTGCGGCGGTGATGGCGGCACTGGCGTTCGGCGTCGGACTTTATGCCATTTTCACCTTCTGGTGGACCCCGATCCACTACATCCACCTGATGGTCATCACGCTGTTCGCCTGTATTGCCGTGGCGTTGCTGCTCAACTGGCTGATGGGCGGCCGGGCGAGACTGGCCGGGCTGGCGGCGGCGTGAGTTTTGGGGAATAAGCTGTCCCGAGCCAAAAGGGAGTGCCAGCCATGTTTGACCGCCTGTTTATCGAACACCCGCGCACGGTAAACGAAAACTACGGCGAGCATATGGGCGCCGCCTTTGCGGTTGGCAGGCGCTTGTTCGTCGCCGCGCTGAAATGCTTTGTGCACGGCGTGGTGCCGGGCCTGTGCAAGACTTCTGGCAGCGACGCCATCCTGAAGCTGCACGGCGAAATCAGCCCGCGCCGCTTCGACCAGCCGACGCTCTGAACCCGCCGGGAGCGCAGCCATGGAAAGCAGCACGTTCGCCAACCTGGTCGCCCAGCCCTATCTCGCCTGCGCACTGTTGTTCGGCCTGTTGCTGATGACTATCTATGCCGGGCGTCTCGCTGGGCTGAAGCGCGCTGTCCATGCCGATAATTCGTCCGGTACCGGCGCTATCAACGGCGCCGTCTTTGCCTTGCTCGGGCTGATCCTCGCCTTCAGTTTTTCGGGCGCGGCCGGCCGCTTCGAACACCGGCGCGATCTGATTGTCGCCGAAACCAATGCCATCGGCACCGCCTATCTGCGGGTCGACCTGCTGCCCGCCTATGCGCAGCCAGCCGTGCGCGACGCCTTCCGGCGCTATATCGATTCGCGCGTCACGGTTTATGATCAGATCGGCAACCCTGCAGGCTTTCGCGCTGCGCTGCGCCGGTCGGGTGCGCTGCAAGCCGAAATCTGGACCCTGGCGGTCGCTGCCGGCAAGCGGCCCGATGCTGCGCCGGGCAGCAACCAGGTGCTGCTGCCGGCGATCAACGAGATGATCGACCTGACGGCGACGCGGGCCTTTGCCACGATGATGCACCCGCCGGAAGTCATCCACATCATGCTGATCGGGCTGGCCACTGTGTCGGGCTTTCTGGCCGGCCTGGGGATGGCGTCGGGCCGGCAATTGCCGCTTGTCCATCCGATCAGTTTTGCGCTGATCATGACCAGCGCCATCTATTTGACCATCGATCTCGAATATCCGCGCGCCGGCTTCATCCGCGTCGACAATTTCGAAGACACAGTCTTCACCTTCAGCCGCGGCACATAATGCCCCGAACAGGAACCCAGCCATGCCTAACGAACTCGGTTTTCATCCTGACCGCCTTGCACGCATCGATCGCTTTCTCGCCGAAAAATATGTGACCCCGGGCAAATTGCCGGGCACCTTGACCATGGTGGCGCGCCACGGCGACATCGCGCACCTGGGGATGACCGGCCATGCCGATGTCGAACGCGGCGTGGCGATGTCGCAGGACACGATTTTTCGCATCTATTCGATGACCAAGCCGGTCACCTCGGTGGCGCTGATGATGCTGGTCGAAGAAGGCCGCATCGCGCTCGAAGACCCGGTGCAACGCTATATCCCCGAATGGAAGAACCTGGGCGTCTTCGTCGCCGGCACCCACAAGCTCGGGTTCCAGACCGCACCGGTCAAGCGGCCGATGCAGGTCGTCGACCTGCTGCGCCACACCGCCGGGCTGACCTACGGCTTCCAGCTCCGCAGCAATATCGATGAAGCCTATCGCCGCGAAAAAATCGGCGAGATCGAGAAGGCTGGCACCCTCGCCGACATGATCGCCGCGCTCGGCAAGCTCCCGCTGGAATTTTCGCCGGGCGATGCCTGGAACTACTCGGTCGCCACCGATGTCTGCGGCTGGCTTGTCGAGGTGGTGTCGGGCCAGAAGTTCGAAGATTTCCTGTCGGAACGCCTGTTCGTGCCGCTCGGCATGGTCGACACCGGCTTTCATGTCGGGGCAGGCCAGGGCCATCGTCTTGCCAGTTGCTACCAGCCGAACCGAACCGGCGGCATAGCCCTGCAGGATGACGCCGCAACGAGCAGCTTCCTCAAACCCGCCGCTTTCATTTCGGGCGGCGGCGGGCTGGTCTCGACCGCCGGCGATTACATGAAATTCGCCCAGATGCTTCTCAACGGCGGCAGCGTCGACGGCCATCGCTATCTCGGTCGAAAGACGCTCGACTTGATGACCGCCAACCATCTCCCCGGCAACGGCAGCATCGCATCAATGTCGAAATCGCTGTTCAGCGAAGCCGCCTATGATGGCATCGGCTTCGGCCTTGGTTTTGCGACGACAATGGAATCAAGCCGGACGCTTATGCCCGGCAGCGACGGCGATTTCTTCTGGGGCGGCGCCGCCAGCACCTTCTTCTGGGTCGACCCCGAGGAAGACCTGATCGGCCTGTTCATGACCCAGTTGATGCCGTCGAGCACCTATCCGGTGCGTCGTGAAGTGCGCACCATGGTCTATGCCGCACTCGATGATTGACACGCGCAGCAAAGAATAACTGTCTGTGTCGCCACCGTGGCGCTGGATAGAACCAGTCAATAGCCCGCTTCGGAGCCCGTTTCATGACCGAATACACCCCGCCGAAAATCTGGACCTGGAACAAGGAAAATGGCGGGCGTTTCGCCAACATCAACCGCCCCGTGGCTGGGGCAACGCACGATAAGGAGCTGCCGGTCGGCAAGCACCCGTTGCAGCTTTATTCGCTAGGCACGCCAAACGGCGTCAAGGTGACGGTGATGCTCGAAGAGCTGCTGGCACTGGGGCACAGCGGCGCTGAATATGACGCATGGCTGATCAATATCGGCGCCGGCGACCAGTTCAGCAGCGGCTATGTTGCCGCCAATCCCAATTCCAAGATCCCGGTGCTCGTCGACCATAGCGTCCAGCCGGTACAGCGCGTCTTCGAATCGGGCGCCATCCTGTTGTATCTGGCCGAAAAGTTCGGCGCTTTTCTGCCCGCCGAACCGCGCGCCCGCACCGAAGCGCTAAACTGGCTGTTCTGGCACGTCGGCGCGGTGCCCTTCCTTGGCGGCGGCTTCGGGCATTTCTATGCCTATGCGCCCGCCAAGTTCGAATATCCGATCGATCGCTACGCCATGGAGGTCAAGCGCCAGCTTGACGTGCTCGATCGCCACCTCGCCGAAAACGAATATATGGCCGGCAGCGAGTACAGCATCGCCGACATGGGCATCTGGCCCTGGTATGGCGCGCTGGTGAAGGGGCTGGTCTATGACGCCGGCGAATTCCTGCAGGTGCAGGATTACACCCATGTCCAGCGCTGGACCGACCAGATCGCCGAGCGCCCGGCGGTGAAGCGCGGCCGCATGGTCAACCGCGTCCAGGGCGACCCGGCCAGCCAGCTACACGAACGCCATGACGCCAGCGATTTCGACACAAAAACGCAGGACAAAGTGCTGGCGGCAAAGGCCTGAATCAGCTGCGGGTCAGCACCGGCAAGGCATCGGCATAGCGCCGCACATGCTCGATCTTGCCGGTGCTGACGCGTGACCAGCGCGGCCAGCCCGGATAGCTGCCACGGATGACGATGCCGCGCGCTGCCATGGCCTTTTGCAAGGCATCGGCATCGGGGACTTCGACAAAAACGAAATTCGTCTGGGATGACAGGGCGCGCAGCCCGGCCGCCTGCACCGCCGCCATGATCATGCTGCGTCCCTGAGCGATCGCGCCGCGAGACGCCCTCAGGAATTCGGTGTCGTTGACCGCCGCCAGCGCCGCCGCCATGCCGGCACTGGCGACCCCGATCGTCATTCGGTGCGCCTTGATGCGGCGGGCGTTGGCCGGCGTCGTCACCGCATAGCCGACGCGCAGCCCGGCCATGCCATAGACTTTGGAGAAAGTGCGGGTGACGATCACGTCATGACCGGCGCGCACCATGTCGATGGCGGTGTTGCGGGTGGGGTCGTCGGTCAGTTCGACATAGGCTTCATCGACCATCACCGTGGCTTTGGGGGCGACCGCGACAATGAATCGCCGCAACGCCACCGGATCGAGTAACAGCCCGGTCGG
>CAJAHV010000152.1 GCA_903939555.1 uncultured Alphaproteobacteria bacterium
AGCGTTTCCACCGCAGTCTGGCCGATCAACTGGTCGGCGGCGACCGTCACGGCGCCTTGCTTGGCAAAATCGGTCTGGCTGACCCCGGGGTTGGACTGGCGGGCGTTGCGCACCAGCCGGTCGAAGGCCTTGAGCAGGTCATTCTCGCCGACCACCTTGTCGCCGACCTTGGCGATCGACCCGACCGGGCCGCCGCCGGCGAACGGATCGCCGATACCGGTAATGGCAAAGGCCACAAGGACAAGCCCGAGCAGCAGCAGGACCGGCCAGCTGGTCAACCAGCGACGAATGAAGGTGATCATGGGACTATCGATACCAGTTGCGCAGTGGCGGCGGGTTGTAACGAGCGCGGCGGCTTGCCACAAGACATCCCGCAACCGGATGGGGAATCAGCAACAATGGCGTTGATATGGCTTTGATCGTCGGCAACTGGAAGATGAACGGCCTGGGCGATTCGGTCGCCGAGATTGCCGCGATGGCGGCGGCGCGCAGCGACCTTTGGGTGGCGCCGCCCTTCACCCTGATCGACCGTGCCGTCATCGTGGCGGCGGGCGCCGTGCGGATCGGCGGGCAGGATTGCCATGCCAAGGTGTCTGGGGCGCACACGGGTTGTGTGTCGGCAGCGATGCTCGCCGACCTGGGGGCGAGCTTTGTCATCGTCGGGCACAGCGAGCGCCGCACGGACAATGGCGAAACCGATGCCGACGTCCGCGCCAAGGCGATTGCGGCGCGGGCAGCAGGTTTGCAGGTCATCCTGTGCATAGGCGAAACCGAAGGCCAGCGCGATGCCGGCGAAGCCGAAGCCATCGTCGCGGCGCAACTGGCGGGATCCTTGCCCGACAGTGCCGACGGGCTGATCATCGCCTATGAACCGGTCTGGGCGATCGGCACCGGCCGCACCCCGACGCCGGGCGATGTCGCCGCCATCCATGGCTTTATCCGCACCCGGCTGGTCGAACGCTTCGGGCCGGCGGGGCAGGGGCTGCGCATCCTGTATGGAGGCTCGGTCAAGCCCGACAATGCGGCGCTGCTGCTCGGCCAGCCCAATGTCGGCGGCGCGCTGGTTGGCGGGGCGAGCCTGACGGCGGCGAGCCTGGCGGCGATCGCTGCTGCCGCCGCTGGTTAGCCCCACCTTGCCCAAAGCCGGCGGCACCGCTACATCGCGCCCTTGCTTCGTGCCCTGAAAGACAATCCGCCGTGATCACTTTCCTGCTTGTCGTCCATACCCTCATCGCCATCGGTCTGGTGGGCGTCATCCTGTTGCAGCGTTCGGAAGGCGGCGGGCTGGGCATAGGCGGCGGTACTGGCGGCGGCCTGATGTCGGCACGCGGGGCGGCCAATCTGTTGACCCGGTCGACGACCGTGCTCGCCAGCCTGTTCATCCTGTCGTCGATCGTCCTCGCTGTCCTCGCTGCGGGCACCAACAAGCCCAAGAAGATCGATACCAGCCTGGCGACGCAGAACAGCGTTCCGGCGCCCGTCGCCCCGGCGCTGCCCGGTGCTGCCCCTGCGCTGCCGGGCGCGATGCCGGCGACCACGCCCGCCCCGGCAACCGGCGTGCCGCTCGTCAATTGATGGCATCGTCGGCGCTGCCCGCATCGGTGCCGCCGGTTTCCCGGGCGCGCCAGATTTTCGGCGGATCGGCGGGCAATCTGGTCGAATGGTACGACTGGTACGCCTATTCAGCGTTCGCGCTGTATTTCGGGCCAAGCTTTTTCCCCAAGGGCGATGCGCTGGCGCAGGCGCTCAACACCGCGGCGGTGTTTGCCGTCGGTTTCCTGATGCGGCCGATCGGCGGCTGGATCCTGGGGGTCTATGCCGACAGCAAGGGACGCAAGGCGGCGCTGACCCTGTCGGTGGCGATGATGTGCGCCGGCTCGCTGCTGATTGCTGTCTCGCCGACCTATGATCAGGTCGGGCTGTTCGCGCCTCTCCTGTTGCTGTTCGCCCGGCTGGTGCAGGGCCTGTCGGTTGGCGGTGAATATGGCACCTCGGCAACCTTCATGGCGGAAGTCGCGGATGAACGCCGGCGCGGCTTTCTCGCCAGCTTTCAATATGTGACGCTTATCGGCGGGCAATTGCTGGCGCTGGCGCTGCTTGTCGCGTTGCAGGCGACGCTGAGCGAGGCCGATCTGGTCGCCTGGGGATGGCGCATTCCCTTTGTCGTGGGCGCCGCCTGTGCCGTGCTGGTGTTCTTTTTGCGCCGTGGGCTGGTGGAAACCGACGCTTTCAACACCGTCGACACCGACGTGACGCAAAGCCGGGTCCGCCAGTTGCTGGCGCACCCGGGCGCGTTGGCAACGGTGCTGGCGCTGACTGCGGGGGGCAGTCTCGCCTTCTATACGTTCACCACCTACATGCAGAAATATCTGGTGCTCAGTGCCGGGTGGAGCAAGCCGCAGGCAACGAGCGTGTCGGCGCTGGCGCTGGTCGGCTATATGCTGCTGCAACCAGTGTTTGGCGCGCTGTCGGACAGGATCGGACGGCGTCCGCTGCTGATCGCCTTTGGCGCGCTGGGCACGCTGCTGACCATTCCGGCGATGACCGCGATCGGCAGGGTCAGCGATCCGCTGGCCGGTTTCATTCTCATCATGGCGGCGCTGACGGTGCTGAGCTGCTACACAGCGATTTCAGGCGTGGTGAAGGCCGAAATGTTCCCAGCCTCGATCCGCGCGCTCGGTGTTGGCCTGCCCTATGGCATCGGCGTCGCGGTGTTCGGCGGCTCGGCGGAATATGTCGCGCTGGCGTTCAAATCGGCGGGCCTTGAAGCGGGCTTCTTCTGGTATGTCGCCGGCATGTGCGGCATCGCGCTGGTCGCTGCGATCCGTCTGCCCGACACCAAGGCCAATTCGCGGATCGAAACCCGCTGAAGTTTCGCTATGCGCCGGCCATTCCGGCGGTAGGATGCTGCCATGCCGCGTCGCAGCTTTTTCATCACCGCCAGCGTTGCCGCGCTGACCTTGCTCAGCGCCTGCGGCGGTGGCGGTGGCGTCAATCCGATCCCGACGCCGCCGAATCCGACGCCAACACCGACCCCGACACCGACCCCGACACCGACCCCGACCCCGACACCAACGCCCACACCTACCCCGACACCCACACCCACACCGGCACCCAATTTCGACACGGCCGAATATCGTCGTTCCAACGCGGTCACTACTTCGCTCGCCATCGGTGCCTATAATCTCGGCGCAAGCGGTGCCGGCGTCACCGTCGCGGTCATCGACAGCGGTGTCGATTCGACCAGCCCCGAATTCGTCGGGCGCATCTCGCCGTTCAGCCTCGATGCCGCCGGCTCGCGCGGGCTGGGCGATGAAGACGGCCATGGCACCGAAGTGTCGGGCATCCTGCTTGCAGCGCGTAACAATAGCGGGATCCATGGCGTCGCCTATGGCGCGACCTTGTTGTCCATCCGCGCCGACCGGCCAGGCAGCTGCGCCACCACCGACGGCTGCGCCTACCTCAGTTCGGCAATCACGACCGGGCTCGATACCGCGGTCACCGCCGGCGCACGCGTCGTCAACCTGTCGCTCGGTGGCCCCGGCATTGCCTTGTCGGTCGGCTCGGCAATCAACCGGGCGACGCGCAGTGGGGCGGTTGTCGTCATCGCAGCCGGCAACGACGGCAACGCCCAGGTCGATGCCTTTGCCTCGACCGCGCTCGCCGCCGCCGTGCCGGGCACCGTCATCGTCGCAGGCGCCATCGATGATTTGCAGGCGATCGCCAGCTTCAGCAACCGCGCCGGGGCGGTGGCGAACAATTATCTCGTCGCGCTCGGCGTACGGGTGCGCAGTTTCGATGAAGCCGGCACCGCCTTTTTTTATAGCGGCACATCGGAAGCGACCCCGATTGTGTCCGCAGCGGCGGCGCTGCTCGCCGGGGCCTTTCCGGCGCTGAGCAATATCCAGATCGTCGATATCCTGCTGCGCACCGCCGATGATCTCGGGGCGCCGGGTACCGACGCTGTCTATGGCCGCGGCGCGCTCAACATCACCCGGGCCTTTCAGCCCGTCGGCGGGCTTGCGGTGGCGCAGGTTGCCCTGCCGCTGAACGGCATCGCCGGCGCACTGGGGGCGCCGTTCGGCGATGCCGGGGCCACCGGCGCGGCGCTGGGCCAGGTGCTGGCCCGCGATGATTATCAACGGCCCTATGCGGTCGATGTCGCGGCGTCGCTGCGGCGCGATGCTGCCGGGCGGCTGGCCAATGCCCTGCTCGGTGATGCGCTGCACAGCAGCGGGGCAAGGCTGGGCACGGCGATGCTCAGTTTCGGGGTGCGCGGGCACGCGCCGCTGGCATGGCATGATCAGGGCTGGCGCGCTGCGGTGCTGGCGGCGGGCAATCCGGTGGCGGAACGGCGCGGGCAACTGGTTTCGGGTCGGGCGCTGCTGCCGCTGGCCGGCGGGCGGACGGCGGTGCTGGGCTTTGGCACCGGGCTGGCCGGGCTGGTCGCCGATGCGGCCGGCGCGGCGCGCGGCCCCGAAACATTCGTCGCCGGGCAGATCGACCGCTTCGGCGTTGCCAGCCGTGATCTTGCCGGCGCCGCGCTGGCGCAAGCGTTCGGCGACTGGACGGTGAGCTTGGCTGTCGGCGAGGTCCGCCAGGGACGCGTGCCGGAGCGTGTGCCGGGGCAGAGTGATGCAGCCCGTGCCCGCCGCGCCATGCTGCGAATCGACCGGCGCTTCGGGGCGTTGGCGCTCGGCGTTGCCGGCGAACAGGTCGTTGAACGCGGCGCGCTGTTCGGTTCGCGGCTGGCAGCGCCTTTCGGCGTCACCGGCGGCACGACGACGAGCGCGGCGCTGCACGCGGTGCTGCCTTTGGGCAATTGGGCGGTGAGCGGCGAAGCGCGCATCGGCACCACCCGCGCCGGCCTGACCGGCAGCGGCCTTGTCCAGCGCCTGTCGGGGCTGACCAGCACGGCAGCGCGATTCAGCCTGACCCGCAGCCCTGTGCTTGGTGATGACAGCCTCAGCCTGACCATCGCCCAGCCGCTGCGGGCCGGCGGGGCGGCGCTGCTGGCGCTGGGCGGCGACACGCTGCACGCCGCGCGGCTCGCCCCCAGTGGCCGCGAGCTCGCCGCCGAGCTGGGCTACGCCCGCGCCCTTGGGCCTGGCTGGTTGAGTCTCGGGCTGTTCTGGCGCGATCAGCCCGGCCATGTCGCGGCGGCGCCGCCCGATGCCGGCGCGGCGCTGCGCTTCCGGCTCGGGCTGTAACGTTTATCCACAAGCAAGTTTGTCGCCCCCACTGGCGCTGGGGGGGTGATAGGGGCTAGGACTTTTCTCCCATGACCCGGTTTATTTTCATCACCGGCGGCGTGGTCTCTTCGCTTGGCAAGGGCCTGATGGCCGCCTCGCTGGCCGCACTGCTTCAGGCGCGTGGCTATTCGGTCCGCATCCGCAAGTTCGATCCGTATCTCAACGTCGATCCCGGCACGATGTCGCCCTATCAGCATGGCGAAGTCTATGTGACCGACGATGGCGCCGAGACCGATCTCGATCTCGGCCATTACGAACGCTTTACCGGCGTCGCGTCGCGGCAAACCGACAATATCACCTCGGGGCGAGTCTATCAGGACATCATCGCCAAGGAGCGCAAGGGGGAGTTTCTCGGCGCGACGGTGCAGGTCATCCCGCACGTCACCGATGCCATCAAGACCTTTGCCCGCGCTGAAACCGACGGGCTTGATTTCGTGCTGTGCGAAATCGGCGGCACCGTCGGCGATATCGAATCGCTGCCGTTCCTCGAGGCGATTCGGCAATTGTCCGCCGATGTCGGCCGCACCAACGCCGTCTATATCCATTGCACGCTGGTTCCCTATCTGGCGGCGGCGGGGGAATTGAAGACCAAGCCGACCCAGCACAGCGTTGCCGAACTGCGCGGTATCGGCATCCAGCCGCATGTGCTGGTCTGCCGCTCCGAACATCCGTTGCCCGACAGTGATCGCGCCAAGATCGCACTGTTCTGCAATGTCGCCAAGGAAGCCGTCATCGCCGCGCTCGATGCGCCGAGCATTTACGACGTGCCGCTGCAATATCATGCTGAAGGGCTGGATGATCAGGTGCTGGCGGCTTTCGGCATCACCGACGCCCCGCCGCCGTTGCTGACCCGCTGGGCGGGGATCAGCGAAGCGCTGCACAATCCCGAAGGCGAAGTCACCATCGGCGTCGTCGGCAAGTATACGGGCATGAAGGATGCCTATAAATCGCTCACCGAAGCGCTGGTCCATGGCGGCATCGCCAACCGCGTCAAGGTCAATATCAAGTGGCTCGATGCCGAGGAATTCGAGCGCGAGGATGTCGCGGTGCGGCTCGAACCGATGCACGGCATCCTGGTGCCTGGCGGCTTTGGCGAACGCGGCTCCGAAGGCAAGATCGCCAGTGTGCGCTTTGCCCGCGAACGCGAAGTGCCGTTTTTCGGCATCTGCCTTGGCATGCAGATGGCCTGTATCGAAGCGGCGCGCCACCAGGCCGGCGTGACCGGCGCCAGCACCACCGAATTCGGCCCGACCGATGAACCCGTGGTCGGCATGATCACTGAATGGATGGGTGCCGATGGTCTGCAGGTCCGCGAAGCCGGCGGCAACATGGGCGGCACGATGCGACTCGGCGCCTATGAAGCGCGACTGGCAGGCAACAGCGTTGCCGCCTCGATCTATGACAGCACCCAGATCAGCGAACGCCACCGCCACCGCTATGAAGTCAATGTCGGCTACCGCGCGCGGCTGGAGGCGCAGGGTTTGATGTTCTCGGGCATGTCGCCCGATGGCCTGCTCCCCGAAATCGTCGAACGGCCCGACCACCCGTGGTTCATCGGGGTGCAGTTCCACCCTGAACTGAAATCCAAGCCCTTCGATCCCCACCCCTTGTTCGCCGGCTTCATCGCCGCGGCGTTGCGGCAGAGCCGGCTGGTCTGATGCTGCCGCGCGGCGGGAAACCGGCATAGGGCCGGTGCCGTGCTGCCGGGGCGCCGTGCGCTGTTGTGGCGGTTGCTGTCCCGAAAGGCGCGCGAATCGCCGCTCACACACTGGCCCGATCAGCGACCTTCACTGCCCGAAATTGCGGAAAAATCGGCGCCTCTGCGGCGAATCTGCGGCGTCTTGGCGGCGCAATCCGGGGTAGACACCCCCGGAATCGCACACAACTGCTGTGCCAAGGCAACGATCGAGATGATTTTTCTGCCGATTATTTCAAATCAACTTATTGTTTTATTTTATTAAATTTATAACAAGCCGGTTGGCGCGCAGATTTTTTTGCGCCAAGGGGCTGCGCAGGCATCGCGACGAATTGACACAGGCAAGCGTCAGGCTAAAGTGTCACAGGCATGAGAGGCGCGGCGGGGGACGGAACCGGTGGTTCAGACGTTCATGACGCAAGGTTCATGTACCGACAGGTGGCTGCTCTAACGGCATTCATCTGGCTGGGTCGGCGGCGCTAGCGCCAAAGGCCGGGCACATAGCGAAGTCATGAAGGGAGTCGCCACAATGGCAGATGAAAGTGAACGGGTTTACCCGACGGGGCTGACCCCGAAGGAAGCCGAGGAGATTCAGAACGGCCTGATGTGGGGCACCCGCATCTATGCCGCCATCTCCATCCTCGCCCACATCCTGGCGTACATGCTTACGCCCTGGCTCAAGTAAGGGAGAGCAACCATGAATGAAGGAAGACTTTGGCTCTACGTGAAGCCAACCGTCGGTATCCCGTTGTTCTTTCTGGGCTTCATGCTGGCCTCGCTGCTGGTTCATGCCTCGATACTGACCAACACCACCTGGTTCCCGGCGTTCTTTGAAGGCGGTGCTGCTGCTGCACCCGCCGCTGCCGCACCTGCCGCTGAAGCCGCCGCTCCGGCTGCCGAAGCCGCGCCGGCTGCAGCAACCGCTGAAGCGCCCGCCGCTCAGTAACCAATTTCGTGCCGGGCAACCGGTGACGAAGCGAGAAGCCGGGGCCGCGAGACCCCGGCTTTTTGATGCGTAAAGCGCAAACAGTGCCAAGGCTGATCATCGCCGACCGATCAGGGCAGGCCTCCGGCAGCTGGGGCCGCAGGCGCCAGACCCCATTTCATCAGCTTGATGCCTGGCAACGCCCATTGATATCATCGCCATAATCATATGGGGTCTGGGGCCCAAGGCCCCAGACGCCGGAGGCGCTTAAGCCAGCCACATAAGCCAGCATCAACCCGCCGACAGTGCCCGTCGCCGCCCCAGCAGCGGCAGCATCGCGACGATCGTCGCCGCCAGCAGGGCAATTTCAAGCGCATAGACCCAGACATAGCCATTGGCGACGACCGGCCAGCCGCGTGCCAGCGGCAAGCCGGCAAAACCATCGCGCAAGCCGCCCCCGAGCGCCGCGCCGAGCCCGGCCGCGGTTGCCTGCACCGCCCCCCAGGCGCCCAGCGCCATGCCGACCTTGTCACGCGGCGCATAATTCATCGTTGCGGTCAGTGTGCCATGGCCGAACAGCCCCGAGCCGAAACCGATCAGCATGACGCCGGCGCTGAACATCGGCACCGATTGCGTTTGTGCCGAAATGATCACCATCATGAAGGCGGGCAGCCCGACCAGCGCGCCGGCGCTCGCCATGCGGAAGGGGTCGGCGCCCTTGCTCAGCACCTTCGACGCCAAAGCAAAACCGATGAGGCTGCCACCGGCAAATGTCGCCGTCAGCGTGGTCGTCGCCCCGACGCCCAGCCCCAATACCTGCCCGCCATAGGGTTCAAGCAGCACATCCTCCATGGTGAAGGCGAGCGTGCCCAGCCCCACCGCTACCAGCCGGCGCATCGCCTGGGCCTGAACGATAAAGGCGTCCCAGCTTTGCTTGAAGGTCAGCTGTGCCGGCGGCGGCCCGGTGCGCAGGTGTGCCGGCTGGCGGGCTTCCTGCTTCCAGGTGGCGATGAAATTGAGAAACAGGGTAATCAGCGCCGATGCCTGGATGACCTGAATCAGCCGCCCGGGGGTGAAATCGACCAGAAAAGCCCCGAACAGCAGCGCACTGACGATCGAGCCGAACAACAGCATGACATACATCAGTCCGACGACATTGGGCTGGTCCTTTTCGGGCGCGAGGTCGGTCGCCAGCGCAAGGCCGACCGTCTGGGTGATATGGATGCCCGCGCCGACCAGCAGGATCGCCAGTCCCGCGCACAACCGCCCGACCCATTCCGGCGCCATGTCGGCCTGCATCGACTTGGCCAGCACGAGCAGGGCGAAAGGCATCACTGCCAGCCCGCCGAATTGCAAAACCGTGCCGCGAAAAATATAGGGCATCCGCCGCCAGCCCAGCGCCGATTGATGCGTATCTGATTTGTGCCCGATCAGCGCGCGCAGCGGGGCAAACAGCAGCGGCAGCGAAAGCATGATGCCGACCAGCGTCGATGGCACCTGCAATTCGACGATCATGACGCGGTTGAGCGTGCCGACCAGCAGGGTCAGCGACATGCCCACCGACACCTGGATCAGCGACAGGCGCAACAGCCGCCGCAGCGGCAGATCGGCGCTGGCCGCATCGGCAAAGGGCAGCACTTTCGTGCCCCAGCCGAGCCAGATGTTCATGACCCGCCGGTTCATCGGGCTTATCGACTTCACGGTCGCGTTGCCCTGATCAGCCTCGGCCAAAATCCCTACTCCCCCGACGCCGACATGTTTCGGTCGCGCTGCAAATTGAACCGGCGCCCGGGTTTTTACAAGCGGTTCGCGGGGCCGAACCGGCACCGGTTGCGGCCAGGAGCCGGGCTGCCCGGCCTTGTCACCATTCCAGACAGATCTTGCCGAAATGCGCCCCTGATGCCTGATGGCGAAACGCATCGGCGATGGCATCGAGCGCAAAGCTGCGGTCGATCACCGGCTTGATGCCATTGGCATCGATGGCGCGGATCATCGCCTGCTGCTGTTCGCGGCTGCCGACCGTCAGGCCGTTGATGCGGACATTGCCACCCATCACCGCAGCGGTCGCCACCGGCCCGGCGAAGCCCGCCAGCACGCCGATCAGCGCGATATTGCCGCGCAACCGCGTCGCCGCGATCGATTGCGCCAGCGTACCGGCACCGCCGATTTCAACGACATGATCGACACCGCGCCCCCCGGTCAGCCGCCGCGCCGTTTCGCCCGAGCGTTCATCGGTCTTGTAGTTGATGAGATGGTCGGCCCCCAGTGCCGCCAGCCGGTCGAGCTTGGCCGTGGCGGAGGA
>CAJAHV010000153.1 GCA_903939555.1 uncultured Alphaproteobacteria bacterium
AGGCCGACTGTGACGAGCTTCACGTCGTCGAGACCCTGCACGAACGCAAAGCGATGATGCACGCCCGGGCCGATGCCATCGTCGCGCTTCCGGGCAGCATCGGGACCCTCGATGAACTGTTCGAATCGCTGACTTGGCGCGAACTCGGCATTCATGACAAGCCGATCTGGCTGCTCGGCGGCAATGACTATTGGGCACCGCTCGCCGCCTTGCTGCGTCATATCGCCGATGCCGGCTTTGCCCCGCCGGATCTCGACCGGTTGGTCCAGCCCCTGCCCGATCTTGCCGCGCTGGCGGCACATTTGCCTGCCGCCGACCGACTTGCCTGAACGACCCTCGCTGAACGGCCCTCGCTGACCGGCCCTCGCCGAACGGCAATTGCAGACCGGCAATTCTTGCCCGGCCATTCGTATCGTGATCGGCAATTCTTGACCCTCGGGCCCTCGCCGCCCTAGACGGGGGCGCATATCGAAAACAGGTTTGGATCAAGGGACAATCATGGCGAAGATCAAGGTCAAAAATCCGGTCGTGGAGCTCGACGGCGACGAGATGACCCGGATCATCTGGCAGTGGATCCGTGAACAGCTGATCCTGCCCTATCTCGACATCAAGCTGATTTATTTCGATCTCGGCATGGAAAGCCGCGACGAAACCGATGACAAGATCACCGTGCAATCGGCCAATGCCATTCGCGAACATGGCGTCGGCGTGAAGTGCGCGACGATCACCCCCGACGAAGCGCGGGTGAAGGAATTCGGCCTGAAGCGCATGTGGAAGTCGCCGAACGGCACCATCCGCAACATTCTGGGCGGCGTGGTCTTCCGTGAACCTATCGTCATCAAGTCGGTGCCGCGCCTCGTGCCGGGTTGGACCGACCCGATCGTCATTGGCCGCCACGCCTTTGGCGACCAATATCGCGCCACCGATTTCCTTGTCCCCGGGCCGGGCAAGCTGATGATGAAATGGGTGAGCCAGGACGGCGGCGAGACCATCGAACATGAAGTGTTCGATTATCCGTCGGCCGGGGTCGCGATGGGCATGTATAACCTTGATGATTCGATCCGCGATTTCGCCAAGGCCTGCCTGAACTACGGCCTCAACCGCAAATGGCCGGTGTATCTGTCGACCAAGAACACCATCCTCAAGGCCTATGACGGCCGCTTCAAGGATCTGTTCGAAGAAGTCTATGTCAATGATTTCAAGGCGGCGTATCGCAAGGCTGGCATCGTTTATGAGCATCGCCTGATCGATGACCTTGTGGCCAGCGCCCTGAAATGGTCGGGCAAGTTCGTCTGGGCCTGCAAGAATTATGACGGCGATGTGCAGTCGGACATGGTCGCGCAGGGCTTTGGTTCGCTCGGCCTGATGACGTCGATCCTGATGACACCCGATGGCAAGACCGTCGAAGCCGAAGCGGCGCATGGCACCGTCACCCGCCATTATCGCATGCATCAGGAAGGCAAGCCGACCAGCACCAACCCGATCGCGTCGATCTTTGCCTGGACGGGCGGTCTCAAGCATCGCGGCGCCCTCGACGGCACGCCCGACGTCACCAAATTTGCCGAAACACTGGAACGCGTCTGCATCGAAACGGTCGAATCGGGTGCGATGACCAAGGATCTGGCGCTGCTCGTCGGCCCCGACCAGGCATGGATGACCACCGAAAAATTCTTCGAATCGGTGCGCGCCAACCTCGACGCGGCGATCTCGAAGGGCATCTGACCCGCAATTTCGATGCCGGACACCCCCGTCAGCCCGGCTGGCGGGGGTTTTTCGTACCAGGCCCGATAGACGGGATTATTACGCCGGGCGGTGCTGGCGGCCGCTGATAAGCCCGCTATCCTGCCGATACGGGTTCAAAAGGAGAATTTGCATGAGTTTTTCGGTTTACGACGCATCCGCCCCGATTTTCGTGCAGTCGCTTGGCAACATGCGCGCCTGGCTCGACAAGACCGGCACCGTTCCCGAAACCGAATTGCTGGCCGCACGGCTAGCGCCCGACATGCACCCGCTGGCACGTCAGTTCCAGATGGCATCCGATGCCGCCAAGGGTGCGGTGGCGCGGCTTGCCGGGCTGGCGCCGCCGCCGATGGCCGATACCGAGGCGAGTTTTGCCGAATTGAAGGAGCGCATCGACCGCACAATCGCCTTCATCAACAGCGTCGATCCGGCACTGGTCGCCGAAGGTGCGGCGCGCGACATCGCCCTGAAATTTCCCAATGGCATGGGCTATCGCTTCACCGGCGCGGCCTTTCTGACCAGCTTTGCGCTGCCCAATTTCTTTTTTCACGCGACGACGGCCTATGCGATCCTGCGCGCCAATGGTGTGGCCGTTGGCAAGGGCGATTTCCTGATGCACCTCGGCCTGCCCGAAGCGATGTGATCCAACGAAAGGCCGGCGCACCCGTGCGCGCCGGCCTTCAACTGCCGCTGCGATGCGCTGACCGGGCGGATTGCCAATCCCCACGGCGGGCCAGTGCCGGTACCGGCCGCCACGGATGGTCGCCGGCGCGGTCGTTGACGCGGATGATGCGAGCCGGGTCAAGCCAGATCGCCACGGCACCGCTTTTGGCCAGCGCCGTGCGATCGAAGACCTGCCAGCGGGCGCGGCACCAGTGTGGCAGGCGGCGGTCCGACACGATGATATCGGCACGGGCGCATTCGGCCTCGAACCGCGGGCGATCGATATAGTCACGCGACAGGGTTATCAGCAGCCGCCAGTCACGGCCGCCGCGGGCAAAGCGCCCGACACAGGCATCGCGGCTACATGCCGTGCCGGGCAGATCGACAAGGTTGACATCGCCATCGGCAGCGAGCGCATCGCCCCAGACATCGCGCAGAAAATCACCGGTGCGCGGCCGGATGAAGCCGAGCCTGTCGCCGGACAGGCGCAAGGCAGCATTGCGACCGTCGCCAGTAATCAACAGATCGGGCGGCGACGCTGCGAACGCCACCGCAAATCCGACCATCATTACCCCACCACCCCACCACCGCCAGCGTGTCCGCCACAGCGCCAACCACAGCCCGCCGGTGATGATCAGGGCATAGGCCGACACCGGCATCATAGGCAGGCGGACGATGGCGCCCGGAGACGCCGCAGCGGCTTGTGCCAGCGAAACCAGCACTGTCATCGCCTTGCCGACCAGCGGCCACACCAGCGCTCCAATACCGGCGATTTCGGCGAGCAGTGCCAGCATCAGCGCCGGCATGATGACAAAACTCGTCCAGGGAATGGCGAACAGATTGGCAAAAACGCCGTAAAGCCCGGTCCGGTTGAAATGAAACAGACCGATCGATGCCAGCGCCAGTTCGGCGACCAGCCCGCTGACCAGCATCCCGGCAAAATGGCGCCATAGCGCGCGCAACGGGCCTTCATCCTCGCCGGCGACGGTGAGCCAGCGACCAAGGGACGATTCGTACAGCGCCACGATGGCGATGACGGCGGCGAAGCTGAGCTGGAAGCTCGCTCCCAGCAAGGCTTCGGGACGCAGCGCCAGAATGAGCATCGCCGCCGCCGCAAGCAGGCGCAGCGAAAAGGCCTCGCGCCCGATGACCATGCCGACCAGCACGATCAGCGTGGCGAGAATGGTGCGCACCGTTGGCACTTCCGCCCCGGCGAGAAGCGTGTAGCCGATGCCGACCAGCGCCGCCGCCGCCGCCGCGATGGTCCGCACGGGCAGCCGCAGCGCCAGCCAGGGTGACAGCGCGAGCAGCCGCCGCATGAGGAACAATGTGCCACCGACAACGACCGCAATGTGCAGCCCCGAGATCGACAGCAGATGCGCCAGGCCCGAATCGCGCATCGCCTGCTTGGTGATTTCCGGGATGGCGCCCTGATCACCGGTGACAAAGGCCGCGGCAATCGCGCCCGCCTCTCCCGGCACGGCGGCGCGGATACGCCGGGTGAGTGCCAGGCGCGCTGCTGCCAACCGGGCGATCAGCCCCTGCGGCGGCGGCGCCGGGGCAGTGATGATCAGCGATCCCAGCGGAAAGCCGCTGGCTCCCACCCCATCAAACCAAGCGCGGCGCGCAAAATCATACCCCCCGGGGATGGCGGCACCGGCCGGCGGCCGCAGCATGGCGCGCACCCGGATCTGCGCCCCCGGCGCCATTCCGGCCGGTGGTGCCCCTGTCAGGCTGATTCGCACCAGCGCCGGCAGCCACGAATTGGCCGGTGCGACCGTCATGCGCCAGCGATCACGATCGGGATTGTCGGTCACCAGGCGCACCGTCCCGGTCAACAGCACGACCTGCGGCGCCGCCAGCACCGGGTGCGCGACCCATGCTGAACGCACCTGCGCCACGCCCATGCCAGCGAGCGCCAGCAGCGCAGCCAGCGCTAACGGCCGCCAGCGCACCAGCAACCCGGCAAGGCCCAGTCCCGCCAGCAAGACCGCGCCCGCCAGCCGCTGCGACTGCCAGGGCAGGCCGAACCACAGCGCCACCCCAGCGGCAAAGGCCACCGGCAACCACAGCGGCAGCGCGGCGCGCTCGGCCTCCATCACCGCCCACCAGCGCTCGCGCCAGACCGGCAGCCATGACCATGCCGCGGCGGTTTGAACCCCGCTTGCGCTTCTGCTAGTCAGCCCGAGATTGGGGCGTGGCATTATACGGCAATCGCTCCGAACGTGACGACCCGACCCAATTTCCTCCGCCTTTCAGCATTGGACATATCGACCATGGGCGCAAGCCAGCCCGCACCCGACAGCAAGGTGGTGACACGTTTCGCACCTTCGCCGACGGGTTTCCTGCACATCGGCGGTGCCCGCACGGCGCTGTTCAACTATCTGTTCGCCCGGCATCATGGCGGCGCGTTCCGCCTGCGCATCGAAGATACCGACAGGGCGCGTTCCACCGATGCCGCCATCGCGGCGATTCTGGACGGGATGACCTGGCTCGGGCTCGATTGGGATGGCGACGTCGTCTATCAATTCGCCCGTGCCGCCCGCCATGCCGAAGTGGCGCATGATCTGCTGGCCCGTGGCCATGCCTATCGTTGCTATGCGACCGCCGAGGAACTTACCGCACTGCGCGAAGCCCAGCGTGCCGCGAAACAGCCGATGCGTTATGATGGCCGTTGGCGCGACCGGACCGATTGGCCGGAAGACCAGCCCCATGTCATCCGGTTGAAGGCGCCGCGCGAGGGCAGCGTCACCATTACCGATCTGGTTCAGGGCCCGGTGACGGTCGCCAATGCCGAGCTTGACGACATGGTGCTGCTGCGATCGGATGGCACGCCGACCTATATGCTGGCGGTGGTGGTCGACGATCATGACATGGGGGTGTCGCATGTCATCCGCGGTGACGATCACCTCAACAATGCCTTTCGCCAGTTGGCGATGATCCGCCTGCTCGGCTGGCCCGAGCCGCACTATGCCCATATCCCGCTGATTCACGGGACCGATGGCGCCAAGCTGTCGAAACGACACGGCGCGCTGGGGGTCGATGCCTATCGCGACGAACTTGGCCTGTTGCCCGAAGCGGTTGAAAACTACTTGCTGCGGCTTGGCTGGGGCCATGGCGACGCCGAAATCATCAGCCGTGCCGAAGCAACCGAATGGTTCGGGCTCGAAGCCGTCGGGCGCGGCCCCTCACGTTTTGACCTGAAGAAGCTCGAGAATATCAACGGTCATTACATGCGAGCCGCCGATGATGCGCGGCTGGTGGCGTTGATCGCGCCCCGCGTCGTCACGGCGCTGGGCCGGGAATTGACGGCGGCAGACAATGATCTCTTGCAGCGCAGCATGCCCGAATTGAAGAAACGCTCGCCCAATCTCAATGACCTGGCGCTGGGTGCGCTGTTCTATCTTCGCAGCCGGCCAATTCCGATGGACGATGGCGCGGCCAAGCTGCTAGCATCGGCTACGCCGGGTGTTCTGGCGGGGGCATATGCGCGTCTCGCCGGGGTGACCGATTGGTCAACAGCGACTTTGGAAGAACAGGTACGGGCCTTGGCAGACGAATTCGGCTTGAAGCTCGGACAGGCGGCGCAGCCATTGCGCGCCGCCGTCACTGGCTCCTCGCAATCTCCCGGCCTTTTCGACGTTATGGAGACGCTGGGGCGCGATGAAACCCTGGGACGCATCGACGACGTAATCACCGGCCGGGCGGGATGACCCTGACCCGGACCATTTCAGGAACCTTCGTTTTTCAAGAGGCAACAGCATGACCGGACCGGCGCAATTCACCGTTGATGGCAATACCAAGGATTATCCGGTGCTGCAGGGCACCGTGGGGCCCGAAGTCATAGATATCCGCAAGCTTTACGCCAACACGGGCCGCTTTACCTTTGATCCCGGCTTCACCAGCACCGCCGCGTGCGAATCCAAGATCACCTATATCGACGGTGACGCCGGCGTGCTGCTTTACCGCGGCTATCCGATCGACCAGCTGGCCGAAAAATCCAACTTTCTCGAAGTGTCGCACCTTTTGCTCAACGGCAATCTGCCCAACCCGGCCGAATATGCCGAATTCACCAACAACATCACCCGCCACACGATGATCCATGAGCAGCTGGCGCAATTCTATCGCGGCTTCCGCCGTGACGCGCATCCGATGGCGATCATGTGCGGCATCGTTGGCGCGATGGCGGCCTTTTATCATGATTCGACCGACATTCACGACCCGCACCAGCGCATGGTCGCCAGCCACCGGCTCATCGCGAAGATGCCGACACTGGCTGCGATGGCGTATAAATATTCGGTCGGCCAGCCCTTCGTCTATCCCGACAACTCGCTGTCTTTCGCCGGCAACTTCTTGCGGATGACCTTCAGCGTGCCTGCCGAACCCTATGTCATCGATCCCGATGTCGAAGACGCGATGGAAAAGCTGCTGATCCTGCAGGCCGATCACGAACAGAATGCCTCGACCTCGACCGTGCGTCTCGCCGGGTCTTCGGGCGCCAACCCGTTCGCTTGCATTTCGGCCGGTATCGCCTGCCTTTGGGGCCCGGCACATGGCGGCGCCAACGAAGCCGCGCTCAACATGCTGCGCGAAATCGGCACGCCGGACCGCATCCCCGAATTCATCGCGCGTGCCAAGAACAAGGATGATCCGTTCCGCCTGATGGGCTTTGGTCACCGCGTTTACAAAAGCTATGATCCGCGCGCCAAGGTCATGTCAGGCGTTGCCAAGACCATCCTCGACAAGCTGGGCATTGCCGATCCGATTTTCGACGTGGCCCGCGAACTCGAACATATCGCCCTGACCGACCCCTATTTCATCGACAAGAAACTTTATCCCAACGTCGATTTCTATTCGGGCGTCGTCATGTCGGCGATCGGCTTCCCGACCTCGATGTTCACCGTGCTTTTCGCCATTTCGCGCACCGTCGGCTGGATCGCGCAATGGACCGAAATGATGGAAGATCCGGAACAGAAAATCGGCCGGCCGCGCCAGCTCTACACCGGCCCCGGCCCGCGCGATTACGTGCCGCTCGGCGCTCGCGGTTAAGAACCTCGCCGGCCCTGCATCGGCAGGGCCGGCGGCTTCTTCATCGGTTCAAATCTGAGCCGACCCAGTTTTCCGCAAAGCCCAAGGCGCGCGGATCGTCGATGTCGATCCAGTCATGCGCCGAAATGTCGACGACATGGGCACGGTCCCGCCCGGCAAGGATGCGGACACCGTCCGACAACCCCGGTGCCGGCAGCGGCGCCAATGCCGCCATCAGTTCGGCGGTGACCAGAAAAACCCCGCAATCATGCGCGTCATAGGTGCAGATGCCCTTGCCGATCGCCTTGATGCGGCCGTGGCGCGTGGCGACGCGGGTGACGTCACTTTCATCGGCCCAGGGGTGGCCCATGCGGCGATCGATGCCGAGCACCAGCCCGGCAGCCGGTGAGCCCGAGGCCGCAACGGTACGATAGACGCCGGGGCTGGCAAGATGGTCGGCCATGATGAGCAAGGCCTGTTTCTCCAGCCGCGGTGCCGCCGCCAGTACCGACACACCATTGGGCTGGTCCCAACACGGATTGTGCAGGGTTTCAGCGTGGAGCCCGGCGGGGCCCCGCCAGGCCGCAGCAGCCGCGGCGACCTCGTCACCGCGATAGCCGGTTACCACCAGCGGCCGGGTGATGCCGGCGCCGGCCAGATTGTCGAGAATGCGATGCAGCAGCGGGCGGCCGGCGATCATCGTCAGCGGCTTTGATGGCGACAGGCTGCGCAGGCGGGTGCCCATGCCGGCAGCAAGGATGATGGCCTGCACGAATGCCCCCCGGCTGCCGGGACGCTAAGGCCCCGGGACGCCGTTCAGATCAATTGGCGGCTGTGCCGGCGATAAAGGCTTCGAGACGGCTGAAAGCTTCGTCGTCGGTGATCTGCTCCGGCGGATGCTTGCAGAAGTAGGACGACGGCGTCAGGATCGGGCCGCCGAGACCACGATCGAGCGCGACCTTGGCGCACCGGATCATGTCGATTGCAACGCCTGCGCTGTTCGGGCTGTCTTCGACCGACAGGCGCAATTCGATGTTCATCGGCACGCCGCCGAACATGCGACCTTCCATCCGCAGGAAGCAGACCTTGTTGTCGTTCTGCCATGCCACATAGTCGGACGGGCCGACATGGATATTGTCGTCCTCAAGCCGTGCGAAGGCGACCGACTGCACGGCTTCGGTCTTGGATTCCTTCTTGGAAGCCAGCCGGTCCTTGTTGGTCATGTTCAGGAAGTCGGTATTGCCGCCCGTGTTGAGCTGATAGGTACGATCGAGCGACACGCCGCGCTTGGCGAACAGGTCGGTCAGGGTGCGGTGAACGATGGTCGCGCCCAACTGCGCCTTGATGTCGTCGCCCAGGATCGGGACGCCGGCAACGCGAAAACGCTCTGCCCATACGGGGTTCGATGCAATGAAGACCGGGATGTTGTTGACGAAAGCCACGCCGGCGGTGATCGCGCAATCGGCATAGAATTCCGTGGCCTCCTGGCTGCCGACCGGCAGATAGTTGGTCATCACCTGGGCACCGGTACGCTTCAGTTCTTCCACGACCGAAGCCTTGGTGGCCTGCGGCGCATCGGAGACGACGAAGCGACGATCGGCGTGATAGGCGTTCATGTGATCGGACACACCATCAAGAATGCGGCCCATCGATACCAGCGCGCCGGTCTTGCCGACATGGTCGCAGAACACGGCGGTGCAGTTGGGCTTTTCAAAGATCGCTTCGCTGACATCCTTGCCGACCTTGCGCGCATCCACGTCCCAGGCAGCAACGACGTTGATGTCCTTTGGCCGATAGCCAGCCAGGTCCCAGTGCATCAACCCCTGCTCATCATTGGAGCCGCCGTTCGAGTAGTAGGACAGACCCTGAACAAGCGAGGAAGCACAATTGCCAACGCCGACGATGGCGACGGGAATGGACGACATGGTTGAAAATTCCTTTTCGAACGGCACGATTCACGGCCGCTGACCCCAGTTTGATTTGTTGCAGTTAGACTACAGATTTGTCCGGGGCAAGAAGGTGTACGCAGTTGCCACATAGTTTGCGGCGACCCGATCGCCATGCGCCCGGGCGTAAGCGCTCAACCGCTTGTAAAATCGCCATTGTGCCAAGCCGGTGGTGGCGACGCTGTAGACAGCGAGCAACACGAAGCCTTCAAACCACAGACCGAAAAGTGCAAGACAGGCCCAGGTCCACAAGAACGTGTTGCGTCGCCCGGCAAACAGCCGGATGCGCCGCTCGGCATCGCCAGCATCGTCGAGTTGCGCCCCGGTCAAGCGACGGAAAAACTCGCCCTGCACGCTTTCAGCGATCGCCGGCAGGATGATCAGCGCCGCCACTGCCCATGGCAGGCCGGTGCCGCGCACGGTGAAGAAAAACCAGGCAATACACAGGTACCACGTATATTCCAGAATTTTATCAATAAGATGTTCGAGATCTCCCCATTTCGAAAACTCAACCCGGGTGCGAGCCAGCTTGCCATCGACACCATCGAGCGGCCCGGTCACCAGCGCCAGGATCAGCCCGGTCCATAGCCAGCCGGTAGCAAAGGCGATCGCTGCGGCGATACCGATGACAGCGGTCACCGCCGTGACCTGATTGGGGGTGATGGCGGTCGGCGCCAACAGGCGGACGAGCAGATTTTCGGGCAAAGGGTGCAGGAAACGCGCCGGCCAGTCGAGGCAACCCTTTTGCGCCGCTGCGATCAACTGCCCGGTTGCGGCAGCTGCCCCCGTTTCGTCGGGTCGCAGCCACAGCATCGGAACCACGCGCCGCTGCGCCGGCGCATAAAGCGGCAGTGCATGAAAATCGACGCGTCGTGTCGCCGGGTTGGCAGCAACCGCGCGAATCAGAGTGGAAGCCAGGTTCCATTCGCCAAGGCTCAAGACCTGGGCGATGACCAGCGTCCCCGGCAACACCAACACCCCGGCAGCACAGGTTGCCGAATCGATCCGCTCGATCGCCACCGCATCAGCACGCCCGGGGTCAGACACCAGCATCGCCGGCGCCGGCGCCGCCAATATGGCATCGAGCGCGCGTTGGTCGACGATCAAGCCGGCGGCGATCACCGCAACCCGGTCGCCGGGACTGATTCGGTCTGCCAGGGCTGCCGCACCGATCGCTTCGACGCCGACAGGCAAATTCGTCAGTGGCTCGACATCGATGGCGAACAGCAACGTTGCACCGGCGCGGCGCAGCTGCCGGGCTTGGCGCTCGAGCACCGTGATCCCGCCGACAACCAGCGAAGTCGGTGTTTCAGTTGCCAGAAAAAGAAGGCCGATTGTACGCATCTTACCTCATCGGCTTAACATGTGTATTCTAGCTTAACATGTGTCTTCTAGGTCGGGAAAGGCCGCCTTGCCAAGCGGCGACTGAAGCGGACACCCGCAACCGAGCCGCTTCCACGCGCCGGAAAAAAAATGTAGCCCATGATTGTGAACTCTATTCCAACTGTCGCGGCGCGCCCCGCCATCATCGAAGACCCGAGCAACCTGTGGCTCGTGCATCCGCTGGCCGACCGCCTGCTGCCGGCGGCGCTGCGGTTGGGCATTCATCCCAATGCCGTGTCCTTCACCGGCATGGGCTGCGGCGCGCTTGCCGGCTGGTGCTATTGGCACTGGCAGCAACCAGCCTATGTGGTAGCCGGTTTCCTGTTCATGGTCGGCTGGCACATCATGGACGGTCTTGATGGCAAGCTGGCGCGCGCCAGCGGCAAGACCAGCCCGCTTGGCCGGCTTATCGACGGACTTTGCGACTATCTCACCTTCATCTTCGTGCTGTTGCCGATCGCGCTTTCCTTTGCCGACTGGCAGGCGACGTTGGTGCTGGCATCGATATCGGGCGCGCTGCACGCCGTGCAATCGGCATGGTACGAGGGGGAACGCGAAGCATGGAAACGCCGGGCGCGCGGCGTGTTCACAACCGAAGCGCGACCGCTCTCCGGGCTGGGCATCGAAACATTGTACAATCGCGTCGAGCAATCGTTGGGTAGTGGCGCCCGTGCCATCGATCATGCATTGGCATCCAACACCACAGGTCTCGCCACCTATCTTGCCGCCAGCGCGCCGCTGGTGCGCGGCCTGTGCGTATTGTCGGCCAACAACCGGACAATAGCCATCGCGCTGGCCTGTCTTTTGGGCAATCCGCAACTTTACTGGTATTGGGAAATTGCCGCACTCAGCCTGATCGCAGTGGTGATGGCGGTGTTGCTGCGGCGCCGTGAAGCCGCTGTGATCAGTGCCGTCGGTGCATTGCCCGTGCCAATGCCTGTCACGCCACCGCTGGCCGGATGAAGGACGCTGCCATGGACGCTCAAAGCCCGAACGACATCGCCCCCGCACCGCGCTGGCCTTTATTTGCCGCCGGGTTAGCCACCTTGGCCTGGTTGGTCGCGGCAGCGGCCCGGCTGCTCGCTGCGCTGCCTGGCAACACCCTGCCCCCGGCACTGCCCGGTGTTGCCGATGCGGCGGCGACGGTGCTGCTGTTGGCGGCGCCGCTGGCCGTGATCTGGCTGGTGGCGCTGCAGCTTCGCGACAGCAGCGCCAATCGCGCCACCCGCGCCGGCCTGCTCGTCGAACAGGCTGCCTTCACCGATCGCAAGCTGGAGCATAGCGCCGCCTGCGTGGCGGCGCTGGAAGATCGGCTGACGCAAATCGGCGATCGGATCGAAGCCATCGCCGGTCCGCTCGCCAAGCACCGGGACGCGCTCGACAGCGCTGCTGGCGCGCTGGAGGCAAGCGGCACCCGGCTGGCGATGATTGGCGCTGACGCCGAAGCGGCGGCGGCCACCCTGGGCCGCACGACCCCCGACGCCATCGCCCAGGCCGAACGCCTGCACGCACTTTTGGAAACCGCGACCAAGGCACTCGGTGAACGCCTTGCCGAAACCGAAACCGTACTTGCCGGGTTGCACGTCGGGGCCACCGAAGCCGATGCTCAGGCCCAGGCTGCTGCCGCCAGCGCCGCTGCCAGCCTCGCTGCACTTGGCACCGCTGCCAGCGCCGTCCAGACGGCGCTGGCAGTTCCACTGGCGGCGCTGCAAGCCAATGCCGATGCCGCTTTTGCCCGTACCGCTGCCGCCATGGATGCCACCCGCGATGGCGTCCATGCCCAGACCAGTGCCATGCTGGCGAGTGTCGATCAGGCCCGTGTCACGCTCGATCTGATTGGTGGCGAAGCGGGACGCCAGATCGAAGCACGGCTGCAAGCGCTCCTCGGCAATGCCGACGTACTCAGCGACGCCATCACCACACAGAACGAACGCGCCACGGCGCTGATCGAACAAGTCGGCCGCGGCTTCACCGTGCTCGATGCCAAGCTGAACAATTCGGCCGCCACCGGAACCACCTCGCTCGACGCGATAACCAGCCGCCTGACCGAAGCTCGCGAAGCGATCCACCGCCTCGGCGAACCGATCACAGCCACCGAAACCCTGCTCACCAATGTCGAAGCGCGCATCACCAGCATCGGCAGCGCCGCCGATGGGACGCTAAGCGCCGTCACCGACAGCGCGCCGCAGGTCGAGGCGATGGCCGAGCGCATGAACGACCTGTTCGAGCGCGCCGATGATCTGGCACGGCCGCTTGTCGCCGGCAGCAACAGCATCGGCGAGACGCGCGACCAGCTCGACCGCGCCCGCGACTCCCTCGATCGTGCCGCCGAAGCGCTCAGCGTCGAACTCAACGCCGCGCGCGACACGCTCGCCGATATCGAAACCATGACCGGCAGCGCGTCGATTGCCGCATCGTCGCAGCTGATCGACGTGTTCGCCCGCGTCCGCGATATCGCCAGCCAGACCGTTGGCACCATGCGCGAGACATTGTCGAACGTCGTCGCCGAAGCCGAGGAAGCGCTGGGCGAAGCCGGCGCCCGCCGTGCCGAAGCCGCCTTTGCCGAACCGATCCGCGCGCAAATCGCCGCAGTCGAAACGCTGCAGACCCGCGCCGCCGCAGCGGGCCAGGCCGCCGCCGAGCGCGTAACGCAGCGGCTGGTGGCGCTGAGCGAGAGCGTTGCAGCTGTCGAGGCCCGGATCGATGAAACCGACACGCGCTACGAAATCCGCACCCGTAACACACTGGCGCGGCGCGCGAGCAAGCTGATCGATTCGATGCAGGCGTCAGCGATCGACATCGCCGGGCTGCTCGCTTTCCAGCTCGAAGATACCGCCTGGGACAGTTATCTGAAAGGCGATCGCAGCATCTTCGTCCGCCGCATTGTCGCGACACTGGAAGGCGATGGCACCCGCGCCATCGGCCGGCATTTCGCCCATGATGCCGAATTCCGCACCGAGGCGACGCATTATATCGAAGAATTCGAAGCGCTGATCGGCCATTGCCTGCCCGATCGCGAGGGGCAGTCACTGGCGACGACGCTGCTGTCGTCGGATGTCGGCCGGCTTTATACCGCGCTGGGACAGGCCGTCGGCCGCTTTGCCTGACCCTCGGCACAGTGCCTGATTGCCGGAACACGCCGGCAGTTGCCCGCAGCTGTGGTGATATCTGCCGAACCGGAAGGGCCTCCGGCGGCTGGGGCCGCAGGCCCCAGACCCGCTTCGATCAGCTTGCTGCCGGGCGTAATCGATTGATTTTTTGTTAAAAATCAGATGGGGCCTTGGGCCTGCG
>CAJAHV010000154.1 GCA_903939555.1 uncultured Alphaproteobacteria bacterium
CCGGCCGATCCCCATGACTTCTTCCGGCGCTGGCTGCGCGATCCGGCCTTTGCGCCGTTTGATGACTGGACCTGCGCCGAAGTTTTCGACCTGCAGCGCAGTTATTGGGCGCTGCGCCACCGGCCTAATGTGCTGCTGGTGCATTATAATGATCTGAAGGCCGATCTTGATGCCGAAATGCGGCGGATCGCGGCCTTCATCGGCGTGGAAACCCCCGCCGCGCTGTGGCCCGAGCTTGTCGAAGCCGCCGGTTTCGCCGCCATGCAGCGCGACGGCGACGCGCTACTTGGGCTGGCGGCGCAAAACTGGAAGGAAGGCGGCAAGACCTTTATGCACAAGGGCACCAACGCGCGCTGGCATGGGCTGCTGACCAAGACCGATCTGGCGGATTATGACACCGCCGCCCGCGCCGGGATGACAGCGGCGCTGCGTGCCTGGACCGAAGGCGGCACACGGATCGCCGGCGACCCGAAAACACTAGCCGATTGAAAAAACTGGCCGATTGAAAACACGCGGTCTGTTGCACCGCCGTATCAGGGCGACAACGGTGACCCGCGATGATTTCGTCACCCGCTATGCCGATACGCCGGCACTGATCATCGGCACGCATTTCGCCGCTCCGACTGCGGGGCATAGCGTCCGCGATGGCAAAAGCTGGCGGCTTTCGGGGGGGTGCACCATGTCCGGTCGATCAGAACTCATGCGGCTGCAGCAAGTGCCGCCGGCGGCGCTTCCCAATCGGTCACTGACAATGAGCCTTGCTAGCTTGCCAGCCGCGCCGGCAAGGCGCTGGGGTTTTTGCGAACTTGACTGCTCGCCCCCTTCTCCGGCCCGATGCCAGCCATGATCCCAGTACCCCCAGAATGAGCCAGCAACGCGTCCGCATCGTCACGGCGCTGCGCAGCAAGCTTGAGGCGGGGCTGCTCAAGGGCTCGATCGCCGCGACGATTTTCGTGGCAATTACCGGTGTCGTCATCGGCTTGCTGTCAGGATCCATGTCGATCGTTTTCGACGGGCTGTTTTCCAGCATCGATGCGGTGGTCGGGGTCGTCACCCTTGTCGTCGCGCGCCTGCTGGCCAGCGAGGGCAATCATCGTTTCCAATATGGCTATTGGCATCTCGAACCGCTGGTATTGGCGCTCAACTCCTCGGTGCTGCTGCTGCTGTGCGGCTATGCGTTCCTCAACGGCGTGCAGGGCCTGATGAGCGGCGGCCATGTGCTCAGCTTCGATATCGGGCTTGTCTATGCCGGCATCGTTGCGACCATCTGCTTCGGCATGATGTTCTATCTGCGCTATCACAACATACGGCTCGAATCGGAACTCATCGATGTCGAGGTGGCGAGTTGGATGACGTCGGGCGTCATCACCGTGGCGCTGCTGCTGGCCTTTGGCGGTGCGCTGTTGATGCAGGGCACACCGTGGGCGCCTCTGACGCCCTATGTCGATCCGCTGGTGCTGACGCTGTTGGCACCGGCGGTACTGCCGGTGCCGCTGCGCACGGCGCGGCAGGCGTTTACCGAAATTTTCCTGATCACCTCGCGGGAAATGAACAGCGAAATCCAGGCGGTGGCAGCAGCAGTGGTTGCCGAACACGGCTTCACCAGTTTCAAAAGCTATGCCGTTGAAGTCGGCCGGGCGCGCTTCGTCGAAATCGCGTTCCTGGTGCCGGCCAACATGAAGGTCGGCTCAGTCGCGGAGTTCGACGCCATCCGCCACAAGATCGGCGACAAGCTGGGCGGAGTCGGCCCGGAACTGTGGCTGACCATCGTCTTCACCAGCGATCCGGACCTGGCCTGAGCGGATCCGGCCTTTTTCGCATGCCATGTCCGGTTGATGCTGGCTGATGTGGCTGCTGCAAGGGCCTCCGGCGGCTGGGGCCTTGGCCCCAAACCCGATTCCATCAAGTTGCTCGCTTGCAAGACCGATAGAAATTCTGACCGAAAATCAAATGGGGTCTGGGGCCCTTCCGGATCTGTAGCTGACAATGCGCCTTGCTATTACATCGCCCGCTTGGGCTTGCTGAACACCTCGATCACATCGGCTTCGAAGCTTTCGAGGCTGTCGGCCTTGAAGCCCGGATCGAAGGCCGGGGCGTCCCAGCGATCGACGAGTTTTTCAGCCGTGGCGAACCAGGGTTCATCGCGGAAACGGTCGCGTGCATCGCCCGATTTGCCAAGATATTCGTAATAATATTTGCCCTGGAAATCCTGGTGCCACTTGATGGTGTGGTAAAGGTCATCCGAGACATAGGGCTTCAGGATTTCGGCCGCGATGGCGCCGTGATTGGGAATGCTCATCAGCTTGCCGATATCGTGGCACAGCGCTGCCACCACTTCCTCGGTGGTCGCCCCGTCCTGACGCGCCAGCGTGGCGGTCATCAGGCTGTGCGCGAGTTGGTTGGCGCCGAAACCGACTTCGATCGCTTCCAGCCGGCGCAGCGATTCCATGATCTGCTGCGGTGCCGCCGACACCTGATGCCTGCCGTGTTCGCGGGCGATGTGCCCCCAATCCTCGGCAGTGCCTTCGAGCATGGTCGTGAACATCGGATCAGGCCTTTCCTGCATGAACGGCGCGATAATGCGTCCGCAGTGTCACCTTGTCTATCTTGCCTGAACCGAGCTTGGGCAGTTGCTCTTGGCTCATCCACAACCGCGCCGGCAGCTTGAAGGCAGCGAGGTCGCGCGCGACGAAATCAAGCAGCGCATCGGGTTCGAGCGCGGCGCCGGGCTTGGCATAGACCACGGCGCCGACGATTTCCCCCAGCCGTTCGTCGGGCAAGCCGAAGACACTGGCTTCGGCGACCGCCGGATGGGCATAGAGCGCGGCTTCGACTTCCTGGCAGCTGATGTTCTCGCCGCCGCGGATGATGATGTCCTTCTTGCGGTCGACGATGAACAGATAGCCTTCCTCGTCAAGATAGCCGAGGTCACCCGAGCGGAACCAGCCCTCGCCCGGGAACGCCGCCAGCGTCGCTTCGGGCTTGTTCCAGTAACCGCGGCAGTTGCAGGCCGAGCGGATGCAGACTTCGCCGACGGTGCCGCTGGGCAGGCCGGCGCCGACCGGGCCCTCGCCATTGTCAATGCGCAGTTCCACAAGCGGCGGCGAGGCGCGACCGGTACTCGCCGGCTTGGCGAGATAATTGTCACGGAAATTGCCGGCACCCACGCCATTGGTCTCGGTCAGGCCATAGCCCTGCACCGGGCTCTTGCCGGGGAGCGCCTTGCCGAGCCGGTCGACATGTTCGGGCGGCCGCGGCGCGCCACCACTGGCGATATCGACGAGCGATGACAGGTCATATTTGTCGCGATCAGGGTGCTGCATCATCTCAAGGCTCATGGTCGGCACCCCGACGAAATAGGTGCAGCGCTCCTTTTCGATGAGCCGCAGCGCTTCGCCGGCATCCCATTTGTGCATGATGATCATCTTGCGACCGATGGCGACCGACACCAGCATCACCGGCACCGAGCCGGTGATATGAAACAATGGCACGTTTAGCAGCATCACCTGCTGGTCGGCGGGCTTGACACCGGCTTGTGCCGACAATTGCAGCAGTGCCAGCCCGGCGACGAGATAATTCATCGCCCCAGAGACGATACCGCGATGCGTCGACACCGCGCCCTTGGGGCTGCCGGTGGACCCCGACGTGTACATGATCGTCGCGTCATCCTCGGGCGCGATTTCGGGCAGGAACCAGGTGGTTTCGGGAGACAGCGCCAGTTCATCCTCGACCCGGGCGATGCCGAGTGCGGCGGCGACTTCCGCCGAAGTGCGCACGCTCAAAACCGTCGTATGGCATTTGAGCTTGCTGATGCGGCGGGCGCGTTCCTCGTCGACGATGGCGAGGCGCGCGCCCGAATCACGCAGGCCATAATCAAGTTCCTCGGCGGTCCACCAGGCATTCATCGGGATGGCGATGGCGCCGAGCTGCATGATCGCGATGAACGCAATGATCCATTCGGGATAGTTGCGCATGGCGATGGCAACCCGGTCGCCCTTGGCGATGCCGTGGCGGTGCTGGAGCATCGCCGCCATCTTCAGCCCGCGGCCATGGACATCGGCAAAGGTGTAGCGCTCCTCGCCAAACACCAGGAATTCGCGCGGGCCCTGCACCGCGCAGAAGAAGGCGAAGAATTCGCGCATCGACGGCGGCGCGGCGCTGAATACCGGCAATGTGGCGCCCCGGATCGTGGCGGTGCCGACTTCCAATTGGCTGCCCGGGCCGGTGATTGCGGCAACGGCGGCATCGATGGCGGTATCAAGTGCGGATTTCATGGCATTTCCCTGGGCATGGCTGAGCGGCTGCCCCCGCTGCTTGATCTGTATAACGTGGCGGTACCGAGCCGGATTCGCAACGGGGCACCGCCTGTTTTGGCAAGAATAGTCTCAATAACCCATCAGTCGCGCCATGCGGTCGCCATGAAAGGCGATGTCGCCAAAGGTTTCCTGGGCGGCGCGGGCGCGCTTCATGTAGAAACCGATGTCGAAATCGTCGGTCATGCCGATGCCGCCATGCATCTGCACAGCTTCGTTGGTGGCAAGCTTGGCGACTTCGCCGGATTTGGCCTTGGCGAGGCTGGCGAACATGGCGCTGCGCTCATCGGCTTCATCGAGCGCGGTCAGCGCGCGCAGCGTCGCCGAACGCGCCAGTTCGACTTCGCAGAACAGATGCGCGGCGCGATGCTGAAGCGCCTGGAAGGTGCCGATCTTCACCCCGAACTGGTCGCGCTGCTTGAGATAATCGACCGTGCGTTCGAAGCTTTCGACACTGACCCCAAGCATTTCGGCCGCAAGGCAGGCACGCCCGGCATCGAGCATTTTTTCAAGGATGGCGAATCCGCCGCCAACCGGCCCGAGCACATCGGCACCATCGACCTGCACATCGGCAAGGGTGATCCGCGCGGCGTTGCGGCTGTCGATCATCGAGCGGCGCTCGGTGGCGACACCTTCCGCCTTGGCATCGACCAGGAACAGCGTGATGCCATCGCTGTCCCTGCTGTCGCCCGCCGTGCGCGCCGCGACGATCAACGTGTCGGCGACATGGCCATCGAGAACGAAACCCTTGGTGCCGTTGAGCTTGAAGCCGTTGCCCGATGGCGTTGCGGTCGCTTCGACCAGCGCCGGGGTGTGGCGCGCGGCTTCATCGGCGGCCAGCGCGAACAGTCTTTTGCCCTCGGCGATAAGTGGCAGATATTTGGCCTGCTGATCCGCCGTGCCGCCTACCACCAGCCCGGTGGTGGCCAGGATCCCGGTCGACAGCATGGGCGCGGCGCTCAGGTTGCGGCCCATGGCTTCCATGATCAGCCCGGCGGCAACATGGCCAAAGCCGGCGCCGCCATGCGCTTCGGGAACCAGCACCCCGGCAAAGCCCATCTCGGCCATCTTCGCCCAGGTGCTGCGGTCAAAACCCGTCGCATCGGCCGCGTCGCGCAGGCGGCGATGCTGGGCAACAGGGGCTTCGGTCTTGAAGAAACCGTCCGCCGACTCGCGGATCATCTTCTGGTCGTCGGTGAGCACTAGGGCCATGTTTTGCTTCCTGTTTTCCCTCTCCCCTTGCGGGAGAGGGCGACTCGCGCCACCGGCGCGGCGGGGAGAGGGGTGGCTTGCAGCGATTGAGCAGCCCCCTCTCCCCGGGCCGCGTTTCACGCGTCTCTCGCCCTCTCCCGCGAGGGGAGAGGGCGCCGTTACGCCCCCGGCAGTTCCAGCACGCGCTTGGCGATGATGTTGAGGTTGATCTCGCTGGTACCGCCCTCGATCGAATTGGCGCGGCTGCGCAGCCAGGCACGGGCGACATCGCCTTCGCCTTCGCCCGGGCCTTCCCAAGCCAGCGCATCGGAACCGCCGATGCTCATCAGCAACTGCATCCGGTCCTTGTTGAGTTCGGTGCCATAATATTTGAGCATCGACGACAGCGCCCCGACACCCTGCCCGGCCTTGGCTTCATCCTTCACCCGTTCCATCGTCAGCGCAAAGGCCCAGGCGTTCATTTCGTGGCGAACGATGTCGGTGCGCAGCCCGGTATCGGCAAGGATCGCAGCATCCATGCCGATCTGGCGCTTGGCGACCTGGGACAGGCTGTCACGCCCGCCGCCGCCGGTCGAATCGCTGCCGCCGATCATCTCGCGTTCGTGGGTGAGCAGATATTTGGCAATATCCCAGCCCTTGCCGGCGACACCCATCAGATTTTCGGCCGGCACCTTCACATTGTCGAAAAAGGTCTGGCAAAACGGCGAGGCGCCCGAAATCAGCTTGATCGGTGATGTCGAAACGCCAGGGCTCGCCATGTCGAACAACAGGAACGATATCCCCAGATGCTTGGCCGCCGCCGGGTCGGTGCGCACCAGACAGAAGATCCAGTCCGCCTTGTCGGCATAGCTCGTCCACACCTTCTGGCCGTTGACGACATAATGGTCACCTTCGAGCATCGCCGAGGTGCGCAGGCTCGCGAGATCCGACCCGGCGCCGGGTTCGGAATAGCCCTGGCACCAGCGGATTTCACCGCGGGCGATGCGCGGCAGATGTTCCTTCTTTTGGGCTTCATTGCCATATTTCAGCAGCGCCGGCCCCAGCATCCAGATGCCGAACGACGACAGCGGCGAGCGCGCCTTGATGCGGCGCATTTCGCTGGCCAGTACCCGCGCCTCGTCCTTCGACAACCCGCCGCCGCCATATTCGGCCGGCCATTCCGGCACGGTCCAGCCCTTGGCGCCCATGCGGTCGAGCCACAGCTTCTGCGCTTCGCAGGTATATTTCGCTTGGCGCCCACCCCAGCAGATATCAGCATCGCGGGTGATGGGGGTGCGCATTTCGGCGGGGCAGTTCGCCGCCAGCCAGTCACGCACCTCGGTACGGAAACTTTCAAGATCGGTCATGCCATGCTCTCCCCATTGGCGAACGTTCATTCGCGCTTTATGGTGCGACTTGCCGTTAACGGCAACTGACAAAAGGTTGACTGCGCTCGTGTTACACACGCTTCCCGATATCGCGCAGGTCGCGATCGATTTTGCCCGGCTGCCGCTGCGCCCCGATGTCTTCACGATTGCTCCCTTCGAAGCCTTTGGCGCGCTGTTGGGGCCGTTTTCGCTGCGCTGGTACAGCCTGTCCTATATCGCCGCGATCCTGGGCGGCTGGTGGCTGCTGACGCAGATGATAAAGCAGCCCGGCGCGCCGATGACCGCCACCAATGTCGATGATTTCATCACCTGGGCAACGCTGGGGGTCATCCTTGGCGGGCGGCTCGGCTATGTGATCTTCTACAATCCGGCACAATATCTTGCCGAACCGCTGGCGATCCTGCGGGTCTGGGACGGCGGCATGTCGTTCCACGGCGGCTGTTTCGGGGTGATTGTGGGTTGCTGGGGCTTTGGCCTTGCCAACAAGGTGTCGGGCCTGCGCGTGCTCGATTATGTCGCCACCGTTTCGCCGCTGGGCCTGGGTCTCGGGCGGCTGGCCAATTTCGTCAATGGCGAGCTCTGGGGGCGGCCCACCGGCAGCAACTGGGGTGTCATCTTCCCCTTTGCCGGGCCAGAGCCGCGTTACCCGTCGCAACTGTTCGAATTCGCCCTCGAAGGCGTAGTGTTGATGACCATCCTGACGACAATGTTCTGGGCGACGCGGGCGCGCTTTCGCCCCGGGCTGCTATCGGGCGTATTCGGCATCGGCTATGGCGTGTCGCGCTTCATCGTCGAATTCTTCCGCGAACCCGACCGGCAGTTGGGCATCCTGCCATCGGGATTGACCATGGGCCAGTTGCTGACCCTGCCGATCATCCTTGCCGGGGTGTTGCTGATCATCAACGCCATGCGCCGTCCGGCAACGCCCCTGCTGGCATGACCGATCTGACGGCGGCGCTGCGGGCGCGCATCGCAGCCGACGGGCCGCTGCGGCTCGATGACTGGATGGCTGCGTGCAATGCCCGTTATTATGCGACGCGCGACCCCTTTGGTGCGGCGGGTGATTTCACCACCGCGCCCGAGATCAGCCAGATGTTCGGCGAAATGGTCGGCGGCTGGATCGCCGACATCTGGCTACGCGCCGGCTCGCCGGCGCTGCGGCTTGTGGAACTCGGGCCCGGGCGCGGCACGTTGATGGCCGATGCGATGCGGGTCTGCGCCCGGCAGCCGGGCTTTGCCGATCGCGTCGCGCTGGCGCTGGTCGAAACCAGCCCGGTGCTGCGCCGCGCCCAGGCCGAACGCCTGGCGGCGACATGGCATGACACGCTCGACGCCGTGCCCGATGACCGGCCCGTGATCATCATCGCCAATGAATTCTTCGATGCGCTGCCGGTCCGCCAAAGCCTTGGCGGTGACCGTGAACGCGCCGTCACCACCACCGCCACCGGCTTTGCGCCCACCGCGATCGCCGCCCCCGGCCTGCCCGCCGGCGAAATTGGCGAGGCCGGCGCAACATTGGCCGGCCATATCGGGGAACGAATCTGCCGGCGCGGCGGCGCGGCGCTGATCATCGATTATGGCTATGCGGCCGGGCCGGCGCCCGACACGTTGCAGGCGCTGCGTCACCATGGCGCCGCCGATCCCTTTGCCGATCCGGGAGAGGCTGACCTGACCACCCATGTCGATTTTGCCGCGCTGGCGGCGGCGGCCGGCAACGCCCGGGCGTGGGGGCCGCTACCCCAGGGTGTCTGGCTGGCCCGGTTGGGCATCGAAGCGCGCGCTGCGGCGCTGTCGGCGCGGGCGCCAC
>CAJAHV010000155.1 GCA_903939555.1 uncultured Alphaproteobacteria bacterium
CAACGCTGCACCTCGCCTGGCTGGCCGGCGCGGTGACGGTGATGTTCACGATCGGCGCCATCGATGATCGCTTTCACCTGTCGCCGATCCTGCGGCTGGCCGCGGCGATGGCCGTGCTGGGGCTGGTGATCAATGATGTGCCAGATTTCAGCCTGGGCTTTGTGCGCTTCTCCGGGCAGCCAGCCTTATGGCTGCTGGGTGCGATCGGGCCGGCCTTCACGCTGTTGTGCCTGCTCGGGCTGCTCAACGCGGTCAATCTGGCTGATGGCAAGAACGGCATCGTCGCCGGCATGGGGCTGGTATGGACGGTTGTGATCGCCGCGCACATGCCGGTCGCGATGCTGCCGCTGTTGGCGGCGGTCGGCGTGGCGCTGATTGTTATCGGCGGCTTCAACATGACCGGCCGGCTGTTTCTTGGCGATGGTGGCTGCTATGCCATTTCAACGCTGTTCGGCCTGCTCGCGATTTACGCCTATAATCATGATTTCGAAGTGATGCGTGCCGATGATGTGGCGGTGATATTCGCCATTCCCGTCTTCGATACCGTGCGGCTGATGACGGTGCGCATCATAAGGCGCCGTTCGCCGTTCGAAGGCGATCGCGACCATCTGCATCACCATCTGTATGAATGGGTCGGTTGGCCGCGGGGTCTTGCAGTGTATCTCGCCATGGTCGCGCTGCCCAACGCCGGCGCGCTGATATGGCCCGGTACCGGCCTGTTCTGGTTGCCGGCATCGCTGGCGATTTATGTAGGTATTCTTGTCCATGCCCGGCGGTCAGCGACGAAAACCGCACCGCGCGCGGCGGAATGATGCCGCACCCGACACTTTTCCGGTTGCCGCAGGCGCTGCACTGACTTAGTGCCAGCCACTCTGCAATGGGGCGTCGCCAAGCGGTAAGGCACCGGTTTTTGGTACCGGCATTCGTAGGTTCGAATCCTGCCGCCCCAGCCAGTTTCAATTAAGTTGTTGATTTTTATTTATCCGTCCGGGCTGTTCGGTTTTCTGTGCCACTTCGCGGCGACGCATCTACCCGCCACACAATATCCTAACTGGCTATATCGATTGAATTATAGCTGGATTGGAAGGGGTTGCGATGTCCCGGACATGAGCCATCGTTCGCAGCGTGTTAGACGCCTGACCCGAGAAAAATGGAGATGGCGGCAGCGCGGTCGGTGAGGCTGGCGACGTTGTTGACCTGCACCTGTCGCATGGTGGCGATGGCGGCGCTGGTATCGGTGTCGATCGGGCCGCCTTCGCCTTGCAGCCAGAGCCCGGGGGTGGTGATGCGCGGCAGGCGTTCGAGGGGCGCGTGGCGGAACACCGCTTCATAGGGCTGGTGATAAGTGGTGAGGTTGTTGAGGAGATCGAGGGTCAGATCATGCAGGAGGATCGGCTCGAACTGGCCGTCCTTGCGGAGATGGGCCGCGTCTTTTTTGTAATGCGGCCAGAAGATCATCTGGTCGCGGATCATGTTCCAGGCCCAGGGGAACTGGGTGCCGGCGGCGTTTGGCCTTTGGGGCGGAGCATAGTTTTCGAGAAATTCGGTGCGCTGGTCCGCGGTCAGCAGGGCGACGCCATCCAGAATGATGCTGCGGATGCGCTGCGGATTGGCGATGGCCCATTCGATGGCGATATGGGCGCCGGTGTGGGTGCCGTAGAGGCTGATCCGGTCGAGTCCAAGCGCGGTCATGGCGCGGTCCAGCATGTCGGCGTAGGTGGCAAGGTCCGGGTCGGGGACAGCGGGGGCGCAGGACAGGCCGTTGCCGGGCGTGTCGGGCATGATCAGGCGGAGGCCCGGGAGTTCGGCGGCCAGTGGCAGCAGCGAGCGCGACGATGCCGGTGAGGCATGCAGCATGACGAGTGGTGCACCATCGGCGGGACCGAGATGGCGGCTGTGGATCAGGCCTTCGGCGATGCGGGTGAAGCTGCGGTCCGGGTCTGTTGCGCTCATGCGAGGTTGATCTCGTGTCCCATGCCATGCGCGCGGGCGGCTTCGAGGATGGCGTCGGCCGCAGTCAGGTCCTGCGCGGTGACGCCCAGCGATTTGTAGAGAGTAATGGCGGTGTCGTCTTGCCGGCCGGGAATGCGGCCAAGGATGAGCTCGCCGATTTCGCCGATCAGGTGATCGGCGGTGATCAGGCCTGAAGCGATTGCATTGCGGAACTCGCCGGCCTGCGCCAGCGTCGCGGCGCGATAGTCGCCATAGAATTGACTCATGGCGACAAGGGCGGTGTCGGCCTCGGCGGTGGTGGGAATGGCGGAGCCGACGAGGTTGACATGAGTGCCGGGGCGGACGTGCTGGCCATGGAGGATGGGCGTCGCGGCCGCTGTCGTGGTGCAGATGATATCGGCATCGGCGACCGCTTCGGCGACGGTGGCGGCGACAATGGCAGGCATGTCCGCGTTGCGGAGCGTGGCGGCGAGTGCTTCGGCGTTCCGGGCATTGCGGCCCCAGATCCGGATCTGGCTGATGGGGCGCACGGCGGCCATGGCCTCGATGTGGCGCCGCGCCTGTTCGCCGGTGCCGAGGATGGCGAGGCGATGGCTGTCGGGCCGTGCGAGCAGATCGGTGGCAAGTGCCGAGGCGGCAGCCGTGCGGATGGCGGTGAGGGTGCCGCCTTCGATGATGGCAAGGAGCTGGCCGTTGGTGGCATCATAAAGCTGCACGGTGCCGACATGGCTGTGCGCAGCATTGGTGAATTTGGAGACGGTCTTCAGCCCGAAGCGCGGCGGATGGGCGATATAGCCGGGCATCACCGCCATCTTGCCCGGTGCGTCGGGGATGGCGAGGAACTGGCGCAATGGCAGCAGCGTGTCGCCGGACGAGACCTGACGCATGGCGCTGCGTGCCGCCGCGATGGCGCGGTCCATGGGCAACAGGCGTTCGATCTCGGCAGCGGTGACCAGCAGCATGGGGCCGCTCAGCGCGGCTTGGCGGGCACGAAGCGGAGCTTGGCCTGCACGTCCGAGACATTGTCTGGCCGGTCGAACGGTTCGGGCATCGGCTCCCCGAGGGTTCGCGGCCGGCCGATGGCGGGGAACCAGTCTTCAAGGGCGGGGGGCATGAATACCCAGAAGATGTGCATGTCCTCGGTGCCGGTGTTGACCACGAAATGCCTCGAATAGCGGCCGAACAGCACGGTGGCGCCCGG
>CAJAHV010000156.1 GCA_903939555.1 uncultured Alphaproteobacteria bacterium
ATCGCTCATGATTGTTCGGCTTTTCTGGCGGGCAGGTTTGTGGCGTGCCCGGATCCGCGCGCCGATACGGTTGATGAAGGACCAGTCATCTTGGGGGCCCAGCTCATCGGCCGTGTCGACGAGTTCCTGCAGGCGGCACAGGAGGGTGTGACTGCTGTTATCAAGTTCGGTTAGGTGCAAGACATAGCGCTTCACCCTCTCGGACGTGATCCGTGATGCCGGCGCATCGGAAAGACAGGCCGGCTCATGCATGTGGCAGTAGGTCAGGAACCTTCCATAGCCGCGCTCCGTCTTGCGGTTGGAAGTGACAGACAGGTGCGCCCGCGCGCCAAGGTCGTCATCAAGGATCGTGCCAGGCGTCAGGGCGTCCTCCCACAGCTGGCGATCTGCCGCGGGCCACTGGATCAGCGGCATGCAGCGCCGCTCTGGCGCCTTGGCTGGTGCATAGCGTCCGCCGCTCATGTGCGCCTCCGTTGCCGCTGGGCTGGTGAGGGGCTGTGCCGGCCACGCAGGTCATCGACGAGCTGGTTGAAAACGGTGCTCGCGCGCTGAACTTCGGCCCCTGAGTAAAAGCTGGTGGTGGTATCGATCCGTTTGTGCCCAAGCACCTGCCGGACAATTTCGTAACTACCCGGCTGCTGATCGAGGAACACCTTGCCGGCAAAGTGGCGGAAGAGGTGCACGTTGAACGCCAGGCCGGTGAATTTGAAGACGATCTTTTTGATCTGTACGCCAAGGGTATGTGCCGACTTGGGCTGGCCACCGCGCCCGGGAAACAGCGCGTCAGTTGGTTCGGACATGAGGAATGGGCGATAGTCCCGGATATACCAGCGCACGATGTCGAGCGCGTAGGGCGGGATGTTGAAGTCTATCGGTTGCCGGTTCTTGGTCTCGGCTTCCGAGATAACCAGATGCACATCCCTGCGCTGCGGCTTCATGTGGCGGTTGAGGTCGATTGCGGCAAGGTTGGCAATCCGGATGGGGATTGCTTGAACAAGGGCAATGGCTGCCGCCAGTTGGGCGTCAACCGCCTTTTGGGCAGGTGCGCGCTTGTCGCGCTCGACTTGCTGCCTGATGGTGTCGGGCAGGCATAGAAAGTCCTGAGCAACCTCTGGATCGTCAAAGGGACGAAGGCGGTCCCGGTTCTTGGCGGTAAGGCCGCCGCCTTGCACCGCCACCCTGCGGCATAGCCGGGCAAGTTGCTTGTCATGCGCGTCATCAACCTTGACGAAGTGGCGCGCTGCATTGCGCAGGCAGCTTGCCATCTGCGCGACGTTGGCAGAGGTTTTGCCGCCGGCGCGTTGCATGAAAAAATGCAGGGTCGCTTTGAAGTTATCGACCCCCACAAGCGTGGCAATCGACACAATCGTCGCTGGATCCACGTCCGAGTGCGCCAGCGCTGAGGCGGCTGCCCGTAACTGATAGATCCGTGTCTTGATCGTGGCTGGCCTTGCCGGACGGACGGGCCCGTCCTCATCGAGGTCGATGTTGCGCAGCCGATCTGCATAGGCAGTCACATCTGCTTCGAATGACTCCGGGAAAAAGGCGAAGGGAAAAACATAGACTTCCCGCTTCGCCGTCCGCGCTATCTCTATCTGTGGCCATGTATCTGGCATCCGCTCTGCCGCTCGGTTCCAGGCCCACAGAAAATGATCCCACGCTTGCTCGGCGTTGGCGCGCAGACGGTCGTTGAGGATCGTGTCGCGATAGGCGAGCAGGTCTGCCAAACTGACAGTGCCCGGCGTAACACCCCGGTTGCTCAGAAAGCGGGCGCCAGCGGAGAGCTTGCGGATCAGCGACTTGGGGATTGCGTCCAGCAGGTCTTGCCATTCCGGCAGCAGCGGCGCCGTGTTGCGGCTTGGGTACGTTTTGCCCACCAGGCCAATGGCTCGGGCGACACCGGTTTTGATGTTGCTCCAGCGCCCCTTCGTGAACCCGAGTGCGGTGTATGACATCCCCTCAAGCTTGCGGCGAGCATAGGCCATATTGGCCGGCACATCGGCCGGGCTCAAGCCTAGCGCCTTGCAAAAGGTCACCACCGCACTGCGCGTATCGCGCTTCTGGATCTGGGATAGGGATGCCTTATCAAGCGCCTCGAGGGCATCTGCCAGAGAAGGGTTGGATGCGTCGTTAATGGTCATAAAACTCTCGTGATGACATGACGTGACTGGGGGCGACATTCGTGAAT
>CAJAHV010000157.1 GCA_903939555.1 uncultured Alphaproteobacteria bacterium
GCGTTACCATCGGCCGCCAACCCGGCGTCAGCACGCACCGGCAGCGCCGTTGCCGCCGCCAGACCCGTCGCCGCCAATATCGCTCCGCGCCGTGAAACCTGCATCGCCTGCCCCTGAACTGCTGCGCTGCGACCGTGCCGTGCAGGCGGGCATGGCGCAAGACCCCGCTGCAACAGCGTAGTGTCAGCTCGGTATCGCCCAGACCAGATACAGCACGAACGCCACCGCCCCCACCGCTGCATGCGCCGCCAGCGCCGGCCCGGCCAGTTTCGGCCGCGGTTGCGCGATGAGCGGCACCAGCAGCCCGGACAGCAGCGTCACCGCCGTCAGCACGGCGGCCAGCGGCCCCAGCGCGCCGAGCGCCCGCTCGCCGCTCGGCGCGCCGCGGATCACCATCGCCGTGACCTCCAGCCCGATCACCCCGAGCACGAGGTGAAAGCCGACCAATACCCGATTGTTGCGCTCGCCGCGCAGGTAGCGCCAGCCCATGTACAGGCCGATCGCCACCGTCGACCCGATGACTGCCAGCGCCGGTGCCACCACCATGTTGTCGTCTCCTTCCGCCTGGCACCATCATAGCGGGGTCCGCCGCCGTCAGGAAAGATGCCGCAGACTGTCGGCAAAGCTGGCACTCCCCTCCGACCCCGCTATAAACCCGGTTATGGCCGACCCAATCCTCCACCCCGACAGTGATCGCTTGCGCGACCCCGTCGACGCGCCGGCGCTCGAAGCGCTGGAGGAAGGCCGGCTGTCGCGCGGTTTCGTCGATGAAATCGGCGACCGGCTCGACAATGGCGACGACGAATCGGTACGCGCGATGGTCGCGCCGCTGCGCCCGGCCGATATCGCCGAACTGTTCGCCATGGTGGCGGAGGGCGACCGCACCGCCCTTGCCCGCGCCATCGGCGATGCGCTCGATGCCGAAGTCATCGCCGAGCTCAACGATTATGTCCGCGAAGACGTGCTCGCCGGCATGTCGGTCGGCGCCGTCGCCGAAGTCGTCACCCAGCTCGATACCGATGATGCTGTCGCGCTGATCGAGGATCTCGACGACCGCGAGCAGCAGGAAGTGCTGTCGGCGCTCACCCCCGCCGACCGCGCCGACATTCAGGCGGCGCTCAACTACCCCGAGGAATCCGCCGGCCGCCTGATGCAGCGCGAACTGGTGGCCGTCGCCGAGGACGTGACCGTTGGCGATGTCATCGAACAGGTCCGCGCCACCATCGATCCCGCGACCGATTTCTGGGAAATCTTCGTCATCGACGGCGAACGCCGCCCGGTCGGCACCATGCGCCTGTCATGGCTGCTCACCACGCCGCCCGCCATTGCCGTCGCCGATGTCATGCAGCGCGAACAGACGCTGATCCCGGTCGACATGGATCAGGAAGAAGTGGCGCTGCAATTCCAGAAATATGCGCTCATCTCGGCCGCCGTAGTCGATGGCCAGGGCCGCCTCGTCGGGGTCATCACCGTCGATGACATCGTCCACATCATTCAGGAAGAAGCCGGCGAGGATGCGCTCAAGCTGTCGGGCGCCGGCGATGGCGACATCAACGAGCCGGTGGTGGAGACCTACAAGACCCGCTCGCGCTGGCTGATCGCCAATCTCGGCACCGCGATGCTGTCATCCTCGGTGATCGCCAGCTTCGAACCCTCGATCGAAAAGCTCGTCGCGCTGGCCGCGCTCGCTCCGATTGTCGCCAGCGTCGGCGGCAATGCCGGCACCCAGACCATGGCGGTGGCGGTGCGCGCGCTGGCCACCAACCAGCTGACCGAAAGCAACACCCGTCGCACCATCTGGCGCGAGATCCGCGTCGCCATCCTCAACGGGTCGACCATCGCGGCGCTGATCGGGGTCGGTACGACGCTGGTCTTCGGCAACCCGATGCTCGGCGCCGTCATCGCCTGCGCCGTGCTGTTCAACATCATGGTCGCCGGGCTGGCCGGGGTGCTGGTGCCGGTCGCCATCGACCGCTTCGGCGCCGATCCGGCGGTCGCTTCATCGGTGTTCGTGACGATGATGACCGACACGCTGGGCTTCCTGTCCTTCCTCGGCCTGGCGACGCTGGTCGGGGTGGCAAGCCTGTCCTGACATGCTCCACCTGACCAAGGTTGCCGTGGGCTGCCCCGACATCGAAACGCTTGCCCGGCTGCAACAGCAACGCTGGGGCGACGATCCCTGCTCGCTGACCCGCTTCATGCCCAAGCGCGCCGATGAACTGATCGGCGGGTCGCTGTTCTGGATCATCAAGCACCGGCTGGTGGCGCGCCAGACCATCGTGTCGCTGGCCATGGTGACCACCGAATGGGGCGAAAAATGCCGTATCGGCCTTGCCCCCGGCCCGGTGCCGATCAGCATCGTGCCGCGTCGCGCCCATCAGGGCTGGCGCTACATGGCAGCCGCCGATGCCCCGGCCGATGCCGCTGCAGCCGGGGATGTTGATGCGCTGCCCACCGGCATGGTGCGCGAATTACAGTCGCTCTGGCTGATGTGATCAGCGCAGGCGCTTGACCTTCACCATCCGCTTGGACCGCACGAAGTACAGCTTGTAGCCACCCAGCGGCACCTTCGACAGCTTGACCTCGTCATCGGGCCGGACATTGGGGATGGCACCCGCATCGACCTGCCGCCACATCATGCCATTGTCGAGCAGGAAGACATTCTGCTGCGACCGGTTGGTCAGCACCTCGGTGACCCTGGCATCGATTTCCTGGATATCGCCGGGTTCCGGGGCAAAGCGTTCGATACCGCGCGCCGTGACGCCTTCGGCACCGAATGCTGCCTTTTTGGCTTGGGCAGCCGCGACCGCATCGGCCTCGGCCTTGGCCTTGGCAGCGGCAGCAGCGGCGGCAGCTTCCTCGGCGGCGATGCGCGCCGTTTCGGCGGCGCGTTTCTGGCTGGCGGCACGGGCTTCTGCCGATGATGTGGCGACCGCAGCATCAAAACAGGCCAACCGGTCGGCATCGCGGGCAATCACTGCACAGGCCAGCAGTTCGGCCTGGGTTTGCGCCACGGCGGGCGCCGCCGGGACCAACAGCAGCAAAAGCGTCGCCACGGGGATAATGCGCATCGTCGCGTCTCCTTCTCTGCCACCCTCATAGCCCGGCTTGGCGTGCGGGTCACGACCTGACAATACACTGGTTGACGCGATACTGTCCCATTGCGATAAGACAGTCATGTTCTCGACCGAACGCCCCATCTATCGCCAGATCCGCGACCTGATCGTCACGCGCATCCTCGAAGCCGGTGATGGCGCGCAGTTGCCATCAGTACGCGCGCTCGCCGCCGAAGCCGGCGTCAACCCGCTGACCGTCGCCAAGGCCTATCATGACCTGCAGGCCGGCGGCATGGTCACCGCGCGCAAGGGTGTCGGCCTGTTTGCCGCCGATGGCGCCGCCAGCGGCCTGCTCAAGGCCGAACGGATCCGTTTCCTGACCGAGGAATGGCCGCGCGTCCGGGCTCGCATGGACCAGCTTGGGATCGATGTAACCGACCTGGTCGAGCGGGCTTAAGCCCCTCTCCCGCCTGCGGCAGGGCGGCAATCACCCCGCTGCCAGCGCCTGCCAGGTCGCCATCGCCAGCCCATAGCCGCGCATGTCGCCCACCGTGGTCGATGCCATCTTGTTCATCATGAAGGCGATCGTCGAGCGCGTCTTCATGTCGATGATGATGATCGAGCCGCCATAGCCGCCCCAATAGCAGCATTCATCATGTGGCAACGGCACCGCGCCGCCATTCAGCCCGAAGCCCAGCCCGAAATGCGCCGGCCCGCCGAGCACCATGTCCTCGCCCTTGATCTGCGGCTCGAGCGCCCGCCGCGCCCCGGCTTCGGACAACAGCCGCTTGCCGCCGACCACCCCGCCATTGGCAAGCAACGCCTGCACCAGCGCCACCGAGCGGGCATTGCCATGGCCATTGGCGGCCGGGATTTCGGCGGCGCGCCACGCCCGGCTGCGCGTATCGCGCGGGTTGATCGGCGGGTTGGTCGCCATGTTGACGGTCAACGGCCGGCTGGTGATATCGGCAATGCTGCCGCCGGGGGGCGGTGGCAGCAACTCGGCAACGCGGTCGTCCTCGCTCGCCGCCAGCCCGATATGGAAA
>CAJAHV010000158.1 GCA_903939555.1 uncultured Alphaproteobacteria bacterium
AAACTGTCATCGTCGATCCGGCGAGCGCGGTTGCGGCGATCTTTGCCGGGCTGGCCGATGGCGGTGCCACGGTGGTCGAAGCGCGTGACCCGTGCCTGTTGCCCAAGGCGATCAAAAACCCTGTCGAGATCGCCGGCACCATCGATGCGCACCGCCGCGACGGCGCCGCGCTGACGCGCTTTCTGCACTGGTTCGATGGCGAGGCGAGCAAGGGCGGCCTCACCGAAATGACGGCGGCGGCCAAGCTCCAGCAGTTCCGCGAAGCCACCAACATGCTCGAGGATCTCAGCTTCGACACCATCTCGGCGGCCGGGCCGAACGGTGCCAGCCCGCATTACCGGGTTAACGCCGAATCAAGCCTGCCGATCAAGGTCGATCAGATTTACCTCGTCGATTCGGGCGGGCAATATCGCGACGGCACTACCGATGTGACCCGCACGATGATCGTCGGCACCCCGACGGCTGAAATGAAGGACCGTTTCACCCGCGTGCTCAAGGGCCATATCGCGCTCGCCCGCGTGGTTTTCCCGGCCGGCACGCGCGGCGTGCAGCTCGATTCGCTGGCGCGGCAATTCCTGTGGGCGGCTGGGCTCGATTACAATCACGGCACCGGCCATGGCGTTGGCAGCTTTCTGTCGGTGCACGAGGGCCCGCAGCGCATCGCGGCAGCGTGGAGCAGCCAGCCCGGCAATGACGAGCCGCTGCAGGCCGGGATGATCCTGTCGAACGAGCCGGGTTACTACAAGGCCGGCGAATATGGCATCCGCATCGAAAACCTCGTGCTCGTCGAGGCGCGCGACGTGCCTGGCGCTGAAAAGCCGATGCTGGGTTTCCGCGAACTGACGCTGGCACCGATCGACCGCAACCTCATCGATGCCGGGCTGCTCGATGCCGCCGAGCGTGAGTGGCTCAACGCCTATCACGCCCGCGTTCGTGCCGAAATCGCACCGCAGCTCGATGACGCCGGCCAGGACTGGCTCGCTGCCGCCACCGCACCGCTATGATCTTCACGACAAAGGACCTTCGACCATGCTGAAGACCCTCGCTATCGCCACCACCGCGCTTGCCGGCCTGTTGCTTGTCGCCGCCTCCCCGCCGGGGCCGCAGTCGGCCTTTCAGTTCGGCATGAAGACCATCGATGGCAAGCCGATGCCGTTCAGCCAGTACAAGGGCAAGGTGCTGCTCGTCGTCAACACCGCCAGCTTTTGTGGCTACACGCCGCAATATGAAGGCCTGCAGAAGCTGCAGGACAGCTACAAGGCCAAGGGGTTCACCGTCATTGGCGTGCCATCGGGGGATTTTGGCGGCCAGGAATATGAAAAGGCCGGCGAAATTCAGGACTTTTGCGAATCCAAGTTCGGCATCAAATTCCCGCTGACCGAAAAAAGTGTCGTGTCGGGGGCGACGGCGGCGCCCTTTTATCGCTGGGCCGCAGCCACGCTGGGCGCCGACAACACCCCGCAGTGGAATTTCCACAAATATCTCGTCGGCCGCGATGGCAAGCTGATCGCCGCCTTCCCGTCCAAGGCGACGCCGATGTCGGCGCAGGTCACCGGCGCGGTCGAAAAGGCGATCGCGGCCAAGGGCTGAACCCAGCCGGGGGTTGAACCCAGCAGGGGAAAGGCAGGCAGGCGCAGGCGGCGCCGGTCAGCCTTCTTTCGGTGGCTCCACGCTCGCCCGGTCGCGCGCCTTGCGACGGGCGAGATTGGCGCGCAGCGCGGCGGCCAGCCGGGCCTGTCTGGCGCGCTCGGCGCTGGATTCGGTATTATTCGTCATGGCGCGTCCTTAAACCATCACAGGATTTCTTGACAGCCCGCCGCCCCTCGCCCATAGGCCCACACCTTCGCCGGAATGCTGTCGTAGCTCAGTGGTAGAGCGCATCCTTGGTAAGGCTGAGGTCGGGAGTTCAATCCTCCCCGACAGCACCACCGGCGATCTTGTCCTGCCCTGCCGACGCTTCGTCGCGGTTGCGGCTTGAGGGCCTAGCCTGTTGGCGACATCCGCGATAAAGTGACGATATAACCAACGCGTCTTTGTCGAGTCGCTTTCGAAGGTACCTGCCATGGGCTCGTTCAGCCTCGTTCACTGGGCCATTCTCATCATCGTGGTCATGCTGTTGTTCGGTCGCGGCCGGATTTCGGATCTGATGGGCGATTTCGCCAAGGGCATCACCAGCTTCAAAAAGGGCCTTGCCGAAGGTGATGCACCGCCGGCTGCTGCCCCGCCGCCGCAGGTAACCAATGCCGCTGCCGCGCCGGTCACCCCGGCGAGCGACGAGGTCCGGCGCTAGCCCACCCGGGCAACTCCCCCATGTTCGGTATCGATTCTTCGGAACTGGCGATTGTGGCGCTGGTGGCCCTGGTGGTCATCGGCCCCAAGGATCTGCCGCGGGTCATGCGCATGGTCGGGCAATGGCTGGCGCGCGGCCGCGCCATGACCCGCCATGTCCGCGCCGGATTCGACACCATGATGCGCGAAGCCGAGCTTGAAGAAATGCAAAAGCAATGGGCGGCGCAGAACGAAGCCATCATGAAGGCGACGGCACTGCCTGACCTTGGCATAAGTAACCCGCTGCCCGATCTGGGGGCGGATGACTGGATGCTGCCGCCGCCACCGCTGGCACCCGAAATTGCCCCCGAAGCGCCGGTTGATGCGCCGGCCGCCGAGCCGGCAGAGCCAAAGCCGCGCCGCAGCCGCGCGAAGGCCAGCGCGCCCAGCTTGGAAACCCCGGTTGATACGCCGGTTGACGCCCCGGCCGCGCCGAAACGCCGCCGGTCGCCCAAGATCGCCAGCCCGGCGGTCGACGGCTGATGCACGACGACACCGCCGAAATCGATGCCAGCAAGGCGCCGCTGCTCGATCATCTCATTGAATTGCGCAACCGGCTGCTCAAATGCGTGCTGGCCTTCATCGTCTGCTTTGCGGTTGCTTTCAGCTTTGCCGACCGCGTCTTCGGCTTTCTGGTCCAGCCGCTCGTCCATGCCTATGGACGCGGCGTTGTCGGCAAATTGATCTATACCAAGCTGTACGAAGCGTTTTTTGTCGAGATCAAGGTCGCCGCCTTTGCCGCGCTGTGCATGGCCTTTCCGATCATCGCCAACCAATTATGGGCTTTTGTCGCCCCCGGGCTCTACAAGCGCGAAAAACGCGCTTTCCTGCCTTTCCTCATCGCCACGCCGGTGCTGTTCACCATGGGGGCGGCGCTGGCCTATTATGGCGTCATGCCGGTGGCGTTCAAATTCTTCCTGGGCTTTCAATCATCGTCGGAAATCACCGGCATTACCCAAGAAGCCTTGCCGGCGATGGGCGACTATCTCGATCTCGTCATGAACATGATCCTGGGTTTCGGCGTGTCGTTCCTGCTGCCGGTCCTGCTGATGCTGCTCGAACGCGCCGGCATCGTGACGCGGACCCAACTCAAGGCCGGGCGGCGCTATGCCATCGTCGCGGCCTTTGCCATCGCTGCGGTGCTGACGCCGCCCGATGTCTGGTCGCAATTCGCCCTCGCGATCCCGCTGGTCCTGCTTTACGAAATTTCGATCATCGGCATCTGGTTC
>CAJAHV010000159.1 GCA_903939555.1 uncultured Alphaproteobacteria bacterium
AGGCGATAGGCGAAGGCGGCGGCGATCACGATCATGATGATGATCGCGATGATCCAGAGGAAGCGGCGGGCTAGCATGGGGCATGTCTAGCAGGCACGGCACCGGTTGGGGAGGGCGGCATTTTCGCGCTTGCGTTGCGCCCCCGCCTGCCCGCCCGCCTGCGCACCTGCCTGCCCGCCTGCGCACCTGCCTGCCCGCCCGCCTGCCCACCCGGCTCGCGGCGAAAGCTAAAACCTAGCTATACCCCAGTTGCCGCCCGGCCATATCGAGCATGATTTCCTCGCTGCCGCCGCCGATGGCGTTGACGCGCACCTCGCGATAGATGCGTTCGACTTTGGAACCGGTGATGAAGCTCGCGCCGCCGAGCACCTGCGCCGCTTCACGCGCGACATGTTCGAGCATCCGCGTCGCCTGGACCTTGAGCATGGCAAAATCGGCCGGCTGGCCGCAGCCGGTCTTGACCTGCCAGGCGCAGAGATCGACCCAGGCTTGCGTCGCGGCGATCTGGCGGGCGCAATCGGCGAGCTTGATGCGGATCGACTGGTGCGCCGCCAGCTTCTTGCCGAAGGTTTCGCGATTGGTGGCCCATTCGACCGCTTCGGCGAGCGCCACCCGCGCCATCGCGCAGCAGCCATGCGCCATGCCGAGCCGTTCGCCGTTGAAATTGCGCACGATGCCGGCAAAGCCGCCATTTTCGGGGCCGATGAGGTTTTCGGGCGCCACTTCGACATTGTCGAAATGGATGGCGGCGGTATCCGAACAGCGCCAGCCCATCTTGTCGAGCCTGGTCCGCGAGACGCCGGGCGCGTTCATGTCGATCAGCATCAGCGAGATGCCGCCCATCCCGGGGCCGCCGGTGCGCACGGCAGTGGTCAGATAATCGGCGCGCATCCCCGAGGTGATGAACATCTTGGAGCCGTTGACGACATATTTGTTGCCGGTGAGCACGGCTTTCGTCTTGATCTGGGCGACGTCGCTGCCCCCCGAGGGTTCGGTAATGCCCAGCCCGATGATCTTTTCGCCCGCCAGCACGGCGGGGGCGATGCGGCGTTTCATATCGTCACTGCCGAGCGCCAGAATCGGCGGCAGGCCAATGCCATGTGTCAGCAGCGACGCGCCAAGCCCGCCGGCACCGACCGCAGCAAGCTCCTCGGTCTGCGTCAACGAATGGAAAATGTCGAAGCCGTCGGAATGCCCGCCGAATTCCTCCGGGTAGTTGAGCCCCAGGATGCCGGCCTCGGCAGCCTTTTTGTGGAGGTCGCGCGGCAGTTCGCCCTCGGCTTCCCAGCGATCGATGTGCGGTGCCACTTCCTGCGCGACGAAGCGGCGCACGCTTTGCGCCACGGCCTCGTGGCTTTCGTCATAATAAGGTGACCGGGCGCGCCATTGATCGAACTGTGTGGTCATCAGGAACATCCTGTTCGGGAAACATGCTGCGGGAAACAAACAATGTGATGCCCGACCCGCTCCCGCCCGGCAAGGGACGCAGCGGGGGCAGGCTGTCTATCATTTCAGCGAGACACCCCACACACGCTTCGCCGCCGTCTCGCTGCCTTTTGGGCTTTGTTCGTGCCGCGCAGGCGCGGACTTCAGTCGGATACAGACGCCAGTCGGATGCAGACGTCAGTTGGCGCTTTTCAGCCGCGCCGCATAACCTTTGCGGAATTTCGCCAGCTTGGGCGCCACGACGGCGGCGCAATAGCCGTTGGCGGTGCCATTGCGTTCGAAATAACGCTGATGATAGGCTTCGGCCGGGTACCAGACGCTGTCGGGCTCGATGCTGGTGACGATGGGGTTGTCCCAAACATCCTGGTTGCGCGCGATCGCCGCTTCGGCTTGCGCGCGCTGTTCGGCGCTGTGCGGAAAGATGGCGGAGCGATATTGCGTGCCGGCATCGGCGCCTTGGCGGTTCAGCGTCGTTGGATCATGGGTATGGAAAAAAATGTCGAGCAGATCGGCATAGGCAATTACCTGCGGATCGAATTCGATGCGTATCGCCTCGGCATGGCCGGTGCGGCCGCCGCAAACGGCTTCATAGCTCGGGTTGGCGACGCTGCCGCCGATATAGCCCGACACCACCTGCGCCACGCCCTTGAGTTCGTTGAACACCGCCTCGGTGCACCAAAAGCAGCCGCCAGCCAGGGTCGCTATCATTATCAATTTCTCCTTTTGTCAGCACGGGCGATTCTTTTATTCGCAGTGGCGATTAATGTTTCATAGACACCGATGTTAGTTATACGGTTACCGAAGATGGTCATCGCAACGATTGCACTGGATCATTAAAGGGGCAGTATGTGAGCAGGCTAGTGCTCGTGCAACACTTTGTTAAGTCGGTGCGCGAGGCCAACAGCCTGGCCGATGTTTCTCTCATTCTGAGTGAAGCGACACGCCAGTTCGATTTCGATTATTTCGCGCTGATACAACGCCCCAGTGCGCGTCGCACTATCGGATCTCTGCAATTATCGGACTATCCCAGCGAATGGGTCGACCTGCTGGCGGCGACGACTTATTATGTTCATGATCCGGTGCTGCTGGCCTGCGAAAAATCGATGACGCCTTTTTCATGGGATGCCATTCCCGGCATGATCAGCATGTCGAAATACCAGACCGCCTATATGGCCAATGCCCGCGCGGTGGGGCTGGACGGTGGCTATACGATACCGATCCATGCACCGGGCGCAGCATCGGGCCTGTGCAGTTTTGTAACAACCAAGGGCAGGCAATTGCCGACCGAATCGCTGCCGGCGGCACAATATCTGGCCTGCTTTGCCTTTGAGGCGGCGCGGCGACTGGTCGGCAATGATGGCAGCGGCACCGATGGGGAGGCGACCACCAGCGTCACCCCGCGCTTAACCCAAAGGCAACTGGATTGCGTCGTACTGGCGGCCCGCGGCAAATCCAATTGGGTCGCGGGGCAATTGCTCGGTGTTTCGCCCGATACCGTTCACAAATACCTGGAAAGTGCCAAGCAACGCTATGGTGTATCGAGCCGGACCGAACTGGTAGTGCGCGCGCTTTTCGACGGGCAATTGAGCTTCAACGACGTTATCGCCGACAAATTTTTCCAGGCTGGGCAGAAGCGCGCCCGGCCCGGCCAACAGCGGGACTGACCCGAAAGGCCGCTTTGGGCACAATGGTTGCAATTTGTTAAGGAAGATTATAAAAAGGCAAATCTCGGGGGATAGGCAGTCATCGGTGGTTTGTGCCTGAGGGGCATGAGCAACATGGTCGCCGGCAACCCGGGCCTTGAGCAAGTCCGATCGGGTCGCGAACCATGAACCGCTATGATCCCAATATAGCCAATCTGTTGATTCGCCTCAAAGCCTGGGTACGCGCGCTGTTCTGGCGCTATCGGCGTCCCTTGCTGGCCACCGCCGCCGCCGCCGCCGCGCTCGGCGTCGGCGTGAGCGCCGACAAGACCTCGCCGCCCGAGCCGTCAGGGCAAATAGCCAGCCGCTGACGGCACTACCGGCGATTTCCTTTCACTGCCACGGCTTTCATCCCTGCCCCGGCCCTGCTACCCCGAATTTCAGACGCCGTTGAAGGCGCATGGGGATCACCGCATGGCGAACGATACGGCCAAGCCTGACAGCACCGAAAATCAGTCCGTGGCATCTGCCCCGTCCGAACTGGCGGCGCAGGTCGCCGTGACCGGCGATGACCGGATGCCCCCGGTCGGCGGTGCCTATGCGCGCTATGTGCTTTTCGTCCTGGTACTGGTCTATGCCATCAACTTCATCGACCGTCAGATCCTCGCGATCCTCGCCGAAGACATCAAGCGCGATCTCAAGCTGTCGGACGCCGATCTCGGCTTTCTGTATGGCACGGCCTTTGCGGTCTTCTATGCCCTGTTCGGCATTCCGCTCGGCCGGCTCGCCGATAATTGGGTGCGGGTGCGGTTGCTCAGCGCCGGGCTGTTCGTCTGGTCGGGGATGACGGCGTTGTCGGGCATGGCCGGCAGCTTTGGACAGTTGAGCGCGGCGCGCATCGGCGTCGGCATTGGTGAAGCATCGGCCAGCCCTTCCGCCTTTTCGATGCTGTCGGACTGGTTTCCCAGGGAACGCCGGGCCACGGCGCTGGCCATCTATTCAGCCGGCCTTTACATTGGCGGCGGGGTTTCGCTGTTGATCGGCGCTGTCGTCGTCAAGGCGTGGAACAATGCCTATCCGGTGGCCGGCCCGCTCGGGCTGGTCGGCTGGCAGGCAGCCTTTCTCGCCGTCGGCATTCCCGGGATGATCCTTTCGCTCTGGGTCTCGACGCTGAAGGAGCCCGTGCGCGGGCGCGCCGAAGGCCTTCCCGAGCCGCCACCCGTCACCAACATCGGCAGCAAATTGTGGCAGGACATCTCCAGCGTCATCCCGCCACTGACGCTGTTCCACCTCGCGCCGTTCGGGGCTGCCGTGCTGGGGCGCAACATCGCCGCAGCCGCCGGCTTTGTGGCGCTCGCGACCCTGCTCATCGCCATCACCGGCGATGTCCCGCAATGGGTCGCCATCTGCCTTGGCGGCTATGCCGTCACCAGTTGGGCGCAAAGCCTGAAACAGCGCGACCCGCCGACCTATGCGCTGATCTGGGGCACGCCGACATTCGTGCTGGCGTTGATCGGCTTTGGTTCGATCTCGTTCGTCGGCTATTCGCTCAGCTTCTGGGTGGCGCCCTATGCCATCCGCACCTTCGTGGTCCCGATGGCCGCTAGCGGCGTGCCGCTGCCCTGGTATGGCAGCACCGAAATCGTCGCGCTGCTGATTGGTGGCTGGGGCGCCGCCGGTGGCTTCCTGGGCATTGTCATTGCCGGCGTCGTGTCGGACTGGATGAAAAAGCGCAACCCCGCCGGCCGCGTGCTGGTCGCTTCGCTGGCGACGCTGGTGCCGGCACCGTTCATCGCGCTCATGTACACCACCGACAATCTGGGCAGCTTCCTTTTGCTCAACCTCGTTCCGTCGATGTTCGGCAGCATGTATGTCGGGATCGCAGCGGCAACGACACAGGATCTGGTGCTGCCGCGAATGCGCGGTGCCGCCACTGCCACCTATTTCATCGGCACGACGCTGCTCGGGCTGGGGCTTGGCCCCTATGCGGTCGGCATGGTGTCGAAGGTGACGGGCAGCCTTGCCACCGGCGTGCTGTCGCTGCTGCTGATGGCGCCGGTGACGCTGACCTGCCTGTATCTTGTCTATCGCAAACTGCCTGCCGCCGAAGCGAGCCGCGTCGATCGCGCCCGCGCCGCCGGCGAACCCATCTGAGGAGAAAGACCCATGAAGATCGAAGAGCTGTTTTCCGTCCGCGGCAAGACCGTTGTCATCACCGGCGGCAGTCGCGGCATCGGCGAGATGATCGCCCGCGCCTATATCGACAATGGCGCCCGCGTCATCATCACGGCGCGCAATGCCGCAGCCTGCGAAGCGCTGGCTGCCGAACTGTCGAAAACCGGTGACTGTACCGCCATCCCCGCCGACCTGTCGCAAATGGCCGAGATCGACCGCTTCGCCGCCGCCGTTGCCGCGATCACCGATCGCGTCGATGTGCTGTTCAACAATGCCGGCGCAAGCTGGGGTGCGCCGTTCGATGATTTCCCCGAAGTCGGCTGGGACAAGGTGATGGACCTGAACGTCAAATCGGTGTTCTTCCTGACTCAAAAGCTGATCAGGCTGCTCGAAGCTGCCGCCAGCCCGGTCGATTACGCCCGGGTCATCAACATCGGCTCGATCGATGGCCAGCATATCTCCGGCATCGAAACCTACAGCTATGCGGCATCAAAGGCCGGCGTGCTGCACATGACGAAGATGATGGCGAAGAATCTCGCCGGCCGGCACATCGCCGTCAACGCCATTGCGCCGGGCTATTTCCCGTCGAAGATGACCGCTGGCATCGCCGAGGAATTCAGCAGCAAGAGCCTTGCCGATACGCCGATGCAGCGCCGCGGCGACAGCGACGACATGGGCGGTGTTGCCCTGTTTCTGGGCAGCCGCGCCAGCGGCTTTCTGTGTGGCAGTGTGGTGACCGTGGACGGCGGCTACGCGACAACCGTCTAGAACTTTACATCGCCCCCGCTTCTCGCCGGGGCGATGCGAGGCGAAGAAAGTGCGGCGATTGCCCTATTTTCGGGCAGGTGCTGGCAATTTCAGCAGCAGAAATGACGGATTTTTTTGACAGCCCTTGCGATTGGCCGGGTTTTCAAGGCATTTTCAGTCTACAGTGTTCTGGCACGAAATTTGCTAGATAATTGACAAGTCCATGGGGTGAACGGTGAAGAAAATAGAAGCGGTCATCAAGCCCTTCAAGCTCGATGAGGTCAAGGAAGCGCTCCACGAAGTCGGCGTTTCGGGGATCACCGTGACCGAGGCCAAGGGCTTTGGTCGGCAAAAAGGCCATACCGAACTCTATCGCGGCGCCGAATATGTCGTCGATTTCCTGCCCAAGGTGCGGCTGGAAATCGTTGTCGATGACGACCAGGTCGAACGCGTCGTCGAAGCCATCGCCAATGCCGCACGGACCGGCCGTATCGGCGACGGCAAGATCTTTGTATCCAGCATTGAAAGCGTCGTCCGCATTCGCACCGGCGAACGCGATTCCGACGCAATCTGACATTTCAACCAGCAACCTGAACAAGAAGGCACGTCTCAACATGGGCAAGAAAGCCGCCGCCGTCCTCGATATGGTCAAGGAAAAGGACATCGAATGGATCGATCTGCGTTTCACCGATCCCAAGGGCAAGTGGCAGCATCTGACGATGGTCGCCAGCGTCGTCGATGAAGACATGCTGACCGACGGCTTCATGTTCGATGGCTCGTCGATCGAAGGCTGGAAGGCAATCAACGAGAGCGACATGATCCTCATGCCCGATCTCGATGCCACCTATATCGATCCGTTCTCGGCGACCCCGATGCTGATCCTGATCTGCGACATCGTCGAACCCTCGACGGGCCAGCTTTACAGCCGCGACCCGCGCTCGACCGCCAAGCGCGGCGAAGCCTATCTCAAGTCGACCGGCATCGGTGACACCATCTACATCGGCCCCGAAGCCGAATTCTTCGTTTTCGACGATGTCCGCTTCGGCCTCGGCTATGGCGAAGGCTTCTACCATCTCGACGACATCGAACTGCCGGGCAATTCCGGCAAGGTTTACGAAGGTGGCAACATGGGCCACCGCCCGCGCGTCAAGGGCGGCTATTTCCCGGTCGCCCCGGTCGACAGCGCCGTCGATCTGCGCGGCGAAATGGTCGCCACCATGCTCGAAATGGGCCTGCCCTGCGACAAGCATCACCATGAAGTCGCCGCCGCGCAGCACGAACTCGGCCTGACCTTCGGCACGCTGACGACCACTGCCGATCGCATGCAGGTCTACAAGTACGTCGTTCACCAGGTCGCCCATGCCTATGGCAAGACCGCGACCTTCATGCCCAAGCCGATCAAGGACGACAACGGCAGCGGCATGCACACCCACCTTTCGATCTGGCAGGGCAAGACGCCGCTGTTCGCCGGCGACCAGTACGCTGGCCTGTCGGAAACCGCGCTGTTCTTCATCGGCGGCATCATCAAGCACGCCAAGGCCTGCAACGCCTTCACCAACCCGTCGACCAACAGCTACAAGCGCCTGGTCCCGGGCTTTGAAGCACCGGTGCTGCTGGCCTATTCGTCGCGCAACCGCTCCGCTTCGTGCCGCATTCCGTACGGCAGCGGCGGCAAGGCCAAGCGCGTCGAAGTCCGCTTCCCCGATGCGATGGCCAACCCCTATCTGTGTTACACCGCGCTGCTGATGGCCGGCCTCGATGGTATCGAGAACCGCATCCACCCGGGCGCGCCGATGGACAAGAACCTCTATGACCTGCCGGCCAAGGAACTGAAGAAGGTTCCGACCGTTTGCGCATCGCTGCGCGAAGCCCTGGCGGCGCTCGACAAGTCACGGGCGATCTTCACCAAGGGCGGCGTGTTCACCGACGACCAGATCGATTCCTACATCGAACTCAAGATGCACGATGTGCAGCGTTGGGAAATGACCCCGGCGCCGGTCGAATTCGATATGTACTACAGCGCATGATGGCGTGTCCGTAGCGCACAACGCTACGGACCGACTCGTCAAAGCTCGAACGGCGAGACGGCGGGGTGTCCCCCCGCCGGAATCGTCCTCCATAAGCCCGGGTTTTGCCCGGGCTTTTTCTTGTTTCTGCGAGAATTTTTGTGCGGCGCAGCACGAAGGTAGTGCCGCGAGCCGGAGAGCGCCAAACGCGAAAAATTCCGCAGAACCCCAACAAAAAAGGGGCCGGCGCTTTCGCACCGGCCCTTAGTCTATCCTTGGGGAGGATCGCCATATTGGCCTGATCGTTGTGCATTGCAGCAAAAAATATTGCAATGCAAAAAACACCCCCGCCGGCATTTTTTTCCGCGCCCCGTTCGCCCCCTGTTCCAAGCGCCTCCCACCGCCTATAACCGCAGCATGAGCGATTTGTTCGCCGCGACCGCGGCCCCCAGCGATTATGATGCCAGCCATATCGAAGTGCTGGAGGGGCTGGAGCCCGTCCGCCGCCGCCCCGGCATGTATATCGGCGGCACCGATGAACGCGCCCTCCATCATCTCGCCGCCGAAGTGCTCGACAACAGCATGGACGAAGCCGTCGCCGGCCATGCCAGCCGCATCGAAGTGACGCTGGAAGCCGATGGCAGCCTGACGATCAGCGACAATGGTCGCGGCATCCCCGTCGATCCGCACCCGCGCTTTCCCGACAAATCGGCGCTGGAAGTCATCATGACCATGCTGCATTCGGGCGGCAAATTTTCCGGCAAGGCCTATGCCACGTCGGGCGGCCTGCACGGCGTCGGCATCTCGGTTGTCAACGCCTTGTCGTCGGACATGAGCGTCGAGGTCGCGCGCAACCGCGAGGTCTTTTCCCAGCGTTTTTCGCGCGGCCACGCGATGACAAAGCTGGAAAAGATCGGCACCGCGCCCAACCGCCGCGGCACCACCATCCGTTTCCTGCCCGACACGCAGATCTTCGGCGAGGAAGCGCGTTTTCGCGCCAGCCGGCTCTACAAGCTGGCGCGCTCAAAGGCCTATCTGTTCGGCGGCGTCGAAATCCGCTGGAAGGCGGCACCGGCGCTATTGGATGGCGACACGCCGGAAACCGCGGTGTTCCAATTTCCCGGCGGGCTTGCCGACCATTTGCGCGAACGGCTCGGTGATCGCGAAATGGTCACGCCGGAGCTGTTTTCGGGCCGCGCGGATCTTGCCGACAACAAGGGCGCGGTCGAATGGGCCTGCGCCTGGCCGCACTATGGCGAAGGCGCCGCGAGTTTTTACTGCAACACCATCCCCACGCCCGATGGCGGCACCCATGAAACCGGCCTGCGCACCGCCCTCACCCGCGGCTTGCGCAACTTCGCGACGCTGACCGGCAACAAGAAAGCCGGCGAGCTGTCGGGTGAAGATGTCTTTACCGGCGCCGAGATCATGCTGTCGCTGTTCATCCGCGAGCCGCAATTCCAGAGCCAGACCAAGGACCGGCTGACCTCGCCCGAAGCGACCCGGCTCGTCGAAAACGCCATCAAGGACCATTTCGATCATTGGCTGACAGGCTCTGGCGAACGCGGCAAGGCGCTGCTCGCCTTTGTCGTCGAGCGCATGGAGGACCGGCTGCGTCGCCGCGCCGAATTGATGGTCAAGCGCAAGACCGCGACGAGCAAGCGCAACCTGCGCCTGCCCGGCAAGCTGACCGATTGCGCTCGCGGCGACAGCGCCGGCACCGAATTGTTTATCGTCGAAGGCGATTCCGCCGGTGGCAGCGCCAAGCACGCTCGCGACCGCAACACCCAGGCGATCCTGCCGATCCGCGGCAAAATCCTCAACGTCGCCTCGGCCAACGCCGCCAAGATCGGCGCCAACAACGAAGTGGCGGACATAATCCAGGCGCTGGGCTGTGGTACGCGCGGCAATTACAGCCCGGCCGCGCTGCGCTATGACCGCATTGTCATCATGACCGATGCCGATGTCGATGGTGCCCATATCGCGACGCTGTTGATGACCTTCTTCTTCCGCGAAATGTCCGGCCTCGTCCGCGATGGCCGCCTCTATCTCGCCCTGCCGCCGCTCTACCGGCTCGCTGCCGGCGGCATCGTCGCCTATGCCCGCGACGACGCGCATCGCGAGGAACTGCTGCGCACGACCTTTGCCGGCCGCACCAAGATCGAAACCGGCCGCTTCAAGGGGCTGGGCGAAATGTCTCCCCAGCAATTGCGCGAAACCACCATGGACCCGGCGCGGCGCACGATGTTGCGCGTCACGATGCCCGATGGCGTTGATGAAAAGGCCGCGGTTGCCGATCTCGTCGAACGGCTGATGGGCCGCAACCCGGAACACCGCTTCGCCTTCATCCAGGCCCACGCCGATGCGGTGGATGCCGAAGCGCTCGACGCCTGACAGCGAGGGGAGCCTCCGGCGGCTGGGGCCGCAGGCCCCAAACCCCATTTCATCAGCTAAGCACCTGAAAAACCATTGATACTATTATCCAAAATCAAATGGGGTCTGGGGCCAAGGCCCCAGCCGCCGGAGGCGCTTACCATCACCGCCAGAACCGTTTCCTGTCCAGCAAGGCCTCACAGGCGACCGCCGCTGCGGCGAGCAGGCCTGGCTTTGCTTCGGCCCCGAGCAGCATCGCGGCCTGCGGCTGTTCCACCAGGTCGAGCGCGGCCAGCAAGCCGGGGACGGTGGCGAGATCATTGAGCGCGCCAAGCTGATCAAGGAGTGCCTGTACGGCCGCGACAAAGCGCTTGTGCCGCCGGCGCTCACGCTTGCCATCGAACAACGACGCATAAAAACCGGCGGCATAATGGAGCTTCTTGGCCGTCTTGCGGACTTCATGGCGGGCGCGATCATCAAGGCGAGCCAGGTTGCGACCGGCTGTGCGGAGCCTGCGAAACTGGCGATCCAGCACCATCACCGCGAAGCAGCGCGCCGATAGATCGCGCATGGCGCGCGTTTCGGGTGCCGCACGCCAGTCCCCAATGGCAATCCACGCCGCAAGATCGATCATCAGCGTCCGTGCCCGCACCGATCGGAGCGCCCGACCGGCGTTGCGATAGGCGCCGGCGCGCGCCTTGCACAGTTGTTCGCGCAGAAAATTGTCACCGGCGCGAGCGATCAGCACATCAAGATCACGCGCCTTTCCGAGCCTGGCGGCCAGCCAGCGCAAATCAGCGCAAAGACCCGGAAACCGGCTATCGGCCAGCATCGCCTTGTTGAACGAAAGCGCCGAGCGCAGGCGGCGCAGCGCCACGCGCGCCTGGTGCAGGGCGACCGGATCGGCCGTGGCCAGCAACAGTGCTTCATTGAGCCGGAATTGCACCATGCAGGCGCGCGCGATCACCGCGAACGCCGCCTGCGCCGTAATCGGGGCAGCCAGCATGATCGGCGCTGCCCGCGCCGCAACCGGCGCCGCGCCGAGCAGGCGGTAGCCACGCTGGGCCTTGCTCAGCACACTCAGCCGCACGCCTGCTGTCGTCACAAGGCGGTGCGCAAGCGCGAACAGCTGGGCAAAATCACCGTCTTTCTGTTCGATTTCGAGCTCGTAGAACGACGTCTCGCGCTCCCCCGCCACGATGCGGGCCCGATCAAGCGCGATTTCGACGCCATCGATCGTCCATAACCGGCGTTCGTTATCGATGCTGAACAGCGGCATGATCCCGGCGTTCGCGTTCGCGTTCCCGTTCGCGTTCGCGTTCGCCACCAGCGCAGCTATCGGCGTCGCTTCGTCGAGAACAGGCCGGTCGCCCCTGACCTCGCGTTCCCATTCCTGCCGCACGAACAGGCCCGCCGCGCTTCCGGCGTCACGCTTGATGGTTTGCAGCCGCTTGCCGTCGCTTTTGCGGATTCGCAGCGAAAAACCGGCATTGGCGAGACCGTGATCGGGCGTATCGAAATAGGTCGCGTGCTGACGGATGATGGTCGGCTTGCCGGCGAACAAGTCGCCAATGGCCAAGGCATCGAACGCCGCAGCCGACAGCTCCAGCTTGATTTCGACCTCTTCGACTGCGCCCGTTACCATCCCGGCCGACCTCGCAAGCCGCCCATGCGGTGCGGCACAATCAACATAGCATGATTCGGTGCTGCCCGCCGCATGGGCGCACCGAGCATGACCGCGATGGCGACAGACCCTAGCCTGCGGCTTCCAGCGCCTCGCTCGCTTCCAGCCACTTGGCCTCGCTGGCGGCCAATGCCTTGTCGGCTTCCCCGCGCAGGCGCATCAGGTCCTTCGCCGGGCGGTGGCGATCCGACGCATTGGCCTGGGACGGATCGGCAAGTGTGCGGTCGAGTTCGGCGATGCGTGCTGTCAGCCGGGCATTTTCGGCCTCGATATCCTTGATCGTCTTGCGCAGCGTTGCCGTGGCTTCGCGCGCGGCGGCGGCGGCCTTGCGGTCATCCTTCTTGTTGCCCGAACTCTTGCCCTTGCTGCCTTCGGGTGCCGCCGGGCCGCCAGAGCCCTTCCCGCCGAGCACGCTGTCGGTATAATCATCAAGGCTGCCGGCAAATTCGGTAGCGCGACCGGCATCGACCAGCACCAGCCGGTCGGCACTCGCCTCGATCATGTGGCGATCATGGCTGACCACGACCACGGCGCCTTCATAATCGTTGAGCGCCTGCACAAGCGCTTCGCGTGTGTCGACATCAAGGTGGTTCGTCGGTTCATCGAGGATGAGCAGATGCGGGGCATCGCGGGTGATCAGTGCCAGTGCCAGCCGGGCTTTTTCGCCGCCGGACATCTTGCCGACCTTCTGTTCGGCCATCGCCCCTGAAAAGCCGAAGCGACCGAGTTGCGCGCGCACCTGCGACGGGTTGGCGCCCTTCATCAACCGGCTCATATGTTCGAGCGGCGTGTCGTCGCTGTCGAGTTCCTCGACCTGATATTGGGTGAAATAGCCGACGCGCAGCTTGCCCGGCGCCGCAACCTGGCCGGCCATCGCCTTCAACTGGCCCGAGAGCAGCCGCGCCAGAGTCGTCTTGCCATTGCCGTTGCGCCCCAACAGCGCCAGCCGGTCATCGGGGTCGAGCCGGAGGTCGATATGTTCGAGCACCGGGATGTCAGTATAGCCGACCGAGGCGTGTTCGATCATCACCAGCGGCGGCTTCAACGGCGGCGGCGACGGAAAATTGAACACCAGGGTCGGGTCGGTAACGGCCTCGGCAATCGGCTGCATCTTGGCCAGCGCCTTTTGGCGTGATTGCGCCTGTTTGGCCGTGCTGGCGCGCGCCGAGTTGCGCGCGACATAATCCTGCAGCTTGGCGCGCTGCACCGCCTGCGCCTCGCGCGCGCTGGCGAGTTGCGCCAAGCGTTCGGCGCGCTGACGTTCGAAATCATCATAGCCGCCGGGGTAGAGGGTGATCTTGCCCTGTTCGAGATGCAGGATGCAATCGACGACATTGTTGAGCAGATCGCGTTCGTGGCTGATGACGACGATCGTGGCGCGATAGGTTTTCAGGAAAGATTCGAGCCACATCGTCGCTTCGAGATCGAGATGGTTCGACGGTTCGTCGAGCAGCAGCAGGTCGGGCTGCGAAAACAGCAACGCCGCCAGCGCGACGCGCATCCGCCAGCCCCCCGAATAGCTGTCGAGCGGGCGGTGCTGCGCCGCTTCGTCGAAACCCAGGCCGACAAGGATGCGGCTGGCGCGCGCCGCCGCTGTATAGGCATCGATGGCGATCAGCCGGTCATGGATCTCGGCAAGCCGGTCGAGATCGACATGGCCGGCTTCTTCCTCCGCCATCAGCGCGGCGCGCTCGACATCGGCGGCGAGCACGGTTTCAAAGGGCGTGCCCTGCCCGGCCGGGGCTTCCTGCGCGACATAGCCGAGCCGGGCGGATTTGGGCATTTCCACGCTACCGCTGTCGGGGTCGAGCGTGCCGGCAATAACCTTCATCAACGTCGATTTGCCGGCGCCATTGCGGCCAATCAGCCCGATGCGCCCGCGCGGCGGCAACGTGGCGGTGGCATTGTCAAGGATGGTCCGGCCGCCAAGGCGGACGGTGACGTTGTTCATGGTCAGCATGGGATGCGCCCTAGCATGCGGGGCGGCGCGAGGGAATGGCGGCGACTGCCGCCTGTGCGGAACGATCGGAGAATTGAAAAAAACAGGCCAGCGAACCCCGGGGTCCGCTGGCCTGTTTTTTGACGGCCCGTTGAAAGGCACGGGCAACGCCCATGCCGGCGTGGACGGGTGCGATCGGCTTTAGTCCAACCGCGCCGCCGGCCAGGCTTGCGCCTGTCGGCGCGTAGCTTGCACTACGCGCGCGCGGCGCTGCGCTTTACTTCTTGGTGGCGAGGAAGGCGATCACATTGGCGCGATCTTCAGGCTTCTTGAGGCCGGCAAACGCCATCTTGGTGCCCTTGACGAGCTTTTGCGGCGCTTCGAGATAGGCGTTGAGCTTCTCCGGCGTCCAGATCAGGCCGCTTTCCTTGTTCGCCTTGGAATAAGTGTAACCGGCAACCGTACCGGACTTGCGGCCAACAACACCATGCAGCGACGGGCCGACCCGGTTCACGCCCTTGTCAGTGACATGGCAGGTCTTGCACTGGTTGAAGACGATCGCACCCTTGGCAGCATCACCAGCGGCCAAAGCAGGTGCCGACAAGGTAGCAACACTCAGGGCAATAATTGCGAAAACGGTCTTGGTCATAGTGCCTCTCAAGTCAGGGAATTGCAGCTTCATAGCCATATTCAACCGACGACACAATTTCAGATTTGTGCGACAAAATCGATCATGCCGTTTCTTCAATGACACAGCGCGGCTTGCGGCATGCTTAATCCGCCCGCTAGGCTGACAGCAGAAATTCGACCATCGCCCGCACCTTGGCCTGGCGCCATTGCGGCGTTGGCGCGATCAACCAATAAGCATCGGCGCTGGGCTGGGCTTCGCCACTGGTCACCACCCTCCCGGCCGCCAGATCGCTCGCCGCCAGCGTCGCCGGCACCAGCGCACAGCCCAGCCCGGCCGCCGCCGCATCGATGGCGAGCCCGGCGTCGCCGACCGTCAACCCCGGTGCCTGCGGATCGCGCGGATGCGCAATGCGCGGCAAATCCGGTGCGCCGGGCGCCATGACCAGCACCAGGCTTTCGCTGGCCAGCGTGCGGCCGTGGATGCCCTCGGCGTCGGGCTCTGCCGACAGCACGACGGCCAGATCAAGATTGGCCTGGGTGAAATCGGGCACACCGTCATTGGCAGCGATCACGAAGCGGATATCGGGGTTGGCGACGGCAAAGCGCGCCAGCCGCGCCGCAAGCCATTTGGTGGTGAAATCGCGCGGCGCCGACAAAGTGAGCACCTTCGACCCTTGGGCATCCTGCAGGATGCGCACGCATTCCTCGAATTCGAGGAAGCCAGCGCGGAGTGCCGGCAGGGCGCGCTCCGCCTCGGCGGTCAGTTCAAGATTGCGCGTCATCCGCTTGAACAGCACGACGCCGAGCGTGTCTTCGAGGGCGCGGATCTGCTGGCCGACCGCCGCCGGGGTCACGGCGAGTTCATCAGCGGCCTTGGTGAAGCTGAGATGCCGCGCCGCCGCATCGAAAACGCGCAGGGCATTGAGCGGCAGGTGCGTGCGCTTCATGACGATCAGTGTCCGCCTGCCGCCGGCACCGTCAGCACAAAGGCCGGAATATCGACATCGAAGCCGCCGCTGGCGCCGGTCATGTGATAGGCACCGTCCATCGTCCCCGACGGTGTGGCGAGCGGCACGCCCGAGACATAGTCGAACGCCATGCCGGGCTCGATCACCGGCTGCTGGCCGATGACGCCGGGGCCTTCGATGCTTTCGCAGCGCCCCGCACCATCGGTGATCAACCAGCGTCGGCTGCGCAGTTGCACCGCCTCGGTGCCGCCGTTTTCGATACGGACATGGTAACTCCAGACGTGGCGCGGGGCGTCCGGGTCGGATTGGTCGGGCAGATAGCGCGGCGCGACGCGAACGGTGATATCCCGCGTCGTCGCGGCATACGGAAAGATGAGGTCCATCACCACCGTGTCAGAGCCCGGCGCGGGCCAGTGCCTGGTCGAGATCATCAACAAGGTCGGCCGGGTCCTCGAGCCCGACCGACAAGCGCAACATACCATCGGTGATGCCCATTTCGGCGCGCACGTCGGGCGATACGCTGTAGTGCGTCGTCGTCGCCGGGTGAGTCATCAGGCTGCGGCTGTCGCCGAGATTGTTCGAAATGTCGATCAGTTCCAGCCCGTCGAGCAGCGCGTGCGCCTGAGCCTGGCCGCCATCGAGCAACAGTGCAATGATCGTGCCGCCCGCCGTCATCTGGCGCATGGCGAGCGCGTGCTGGGGGTGCGAGGCGAGGCCGGGATAGCGCACCGTCGGCACCCGGGTTTCAAGAAAGCGTGCCACCACCAGCGCATTTTCGCACTGGCGCCGCACGCGCAGATCGAGCGTTTCCAGAGATTTGAGCACCACCCAGGCGTTGAAGGGCGACAGGTTCGGGCCCGTGTGGCGCGCAAAGGCGAGATAGACATCGTTCATCCATTGCTCGCTGCCCAGCACGGCGCCGGCGAGCACACGCCCCTGCCCGTCCATCAGCTTGGTGGCGGAATAGGCAACGATATCGGCACCAAGATCCATAGGCCGCTGCACGATCGGCGAGGCAAAGGCATTGTCGACCACCACCTTGGCACCGGCATCATGCGCCAGATCGGCGATGGCGCGAATGTCGGAGACTTCGAGGCCGGGGTTCGACGGTGTTTCGAGAAAAAATGCCTTGGTGTTCGGCCGCCGCGCCTTCGCCCAGGCATCGACATCGGTGGCATCGACGGTGGTGGTCTGGATGCCAAAGCGCGGCAGGATGCTGTCGACAAGCACCCGGCAGGAGCCGAAAAGCGCTTTGCCGGCAACCAGATGATCGCCCGCCGACAATTGGCAGAGCAAGGCCGCGCTCATCGCCGCCATGCCAGTCGTCGTCGCCCGCGCGGCCTCTGCCCCTTCGAGCAGCGCCAGCCGCTTTTCGAGCATATCGGTCGTCGGGTTCTGCAACCGCGAATAGGTCATCCCCGGGCGTTCCCCCCGGAAGCGTGCCGCCGCCTCGCCGGCGCTGTCATAGGCATAGCCCGACGTCATGAAGATCGCTTCGGAGGTCTCCCCGAAATCACTGCGCGCCGTGCCGCCGCGCACGGCGAGCGTGGCGGGGCGCCAGTTGTCGGTGATGGTGCGGTCTTGGCCGGTGAAGCGTTTCATGGCTTACGGATAGTCGCCGGTGGCCCGGTGTGCAACGCCGCAACAAGCCGGGACGACGGGGTGGCCGGTGCGCTTCATCCGGGGCTCCGGCGTTGGCGGCATTTTCATTGCTTTTTCGTAATGTTCTTCATATCGTCGGGCGACAGTCAGCAGGAGACCTCCAGATGCCCAAATTCGCCGCCGGTGTTGTCAAGTTCCAGCAGGAAGTGTTTCCCGATAACGAAGCGCTGTTCGAAAAGCTCGCCAAAGGCCAGTCGCCCGAAGCATTGTTCATCACCTGCTCCGATTCACGCATCGAAACCGGCATGTTAACGCAAAGCGAGCCCGGCGATCTGTTCATCGTCCGCAACGCCGGCAATATCGTGCCGCCGCACACCACCGCCACCGGCAGCACCACCGCCGCGATAGAATTTGCCTGTATTGCGCTTAACGTGCCGCACATCGTCGTCTGCGGCCACACAGAATGCGGCGCGATGAAGGGAGCGATGAACCTCGAAGGCCTCGGGTCACTGCCGCATGTCAAGGAATGGTTGTCCTATGCGCGTGCCGCCGTCGATATCACCAAGGAAATCGGCAAAAATTTGAACGATCATGACCGCAACCTGCTGTTGCTTGAACAAAATGTCATTCTGCAACTTGCGCATCTGCGTACCCATCCGGCCGTGGCGGTGCGCATCGCGCGCGGCGACCTGCGGCTGCACGGCTGGGTCTATGATATCGCTGAAGGCGAGGTGCTCGCCTATGACGAGGCAAATAATTGCTTCGAGCCGGTCAGCAAGCACTATGCCGCCGAAGTCGCCAAGCATCTTGCGCCGAGCCACAGGCACGACTGAACAGGCCGTTCGGCGCCGCAATCCGCGCCAACGGATGCGGCGCTAGAGCATCGTGCAGAAAGTCAGCATGCTGACCCCGATTGACGGCAAGATGCGCTAGACAGTCTCGGTTGGCACTTCATGGCCGCGCACGATGAGCAGGTACATCACCGGTGTCACCATGCGGCTGAGCAAGGTTGACGAGATCAGCCCGCCGATGATCACCCAGGCCAGCGGGCCGTACAGTCCCGAGCCCGACAGCGCCAGCGGCAACAGACCGCCGATGGCGGTAACGCTGGTCAGCAGCACGGGCAGGAAGCGCACTTCGCCGGCATGTTCGATGGCATCGCGCAGACCCATGCCGCGCGCCCGCAATTGTGTCGTAAAATCAACTAGTAATAGTGAATTCTTGATCTCGATTCCGATGAGCGCGATGAAGCCGATGACGGCCGTGTAGCTCAAGGAGTTGCCGGTGACGAACAGCGCCACCAGCCCGCCAAACAGGCCGAGCGGAATAACGCCCGCCACCACGGCGGTTTCGCGAAAACGCCCGAATTCGATGACCAGCACGCCCAATATGCCGAACACCGCGACGGCGACGATCGACCCCAATCCCGAAAAGCTTTTTGCCGCGACTTCGGCTTCGCCGCCCTCGTCGAAGCGATAGCCTTCGGGCAGCTTTACCTGCTTGAGCGCCGCATAGACCGCCGTGTTGACCTTGGCGGTCAGATAGCCGTCGGCAATCTGCGACTGGATGGAAACCGTGCGCTGCTGGCGTTCACGGTTGATGCGCGGCGGTGCCGAATCGAGCCGCGGCGTCGCGATTTCGCGCAACGGAATGGCGCCATTGGCACCGGGCACATAAACGCCATCAAGAGCGCTGATTTCATGGCGCGCATCGAGCGGCAGCCGCACGACGACGTTGTAGCTGTCGCCCTCGCGATCACGCAGCCGGCCGGCGGTTTCCCCGACCAGCGCCAGCCGCAGCGCGCGCCGCGGCGCGCCGGGAGTGACGCCGAGCAGCGCCGCCTTGCCGGCATCGAGCCCGAGATCCAGCCGCGGCGTATCGACCGCCACCGGGTTGACCACATCGCGCGTACCGGGCGTCTTGCGCATCACCGCTTCCACTTCGGCAGCCAGCCGCTTCAGCACGGCAAGATCAGGGCCGACGATCTTGACGAGAATTGGCGAATCGATCGGCGGGCCGTTCTGGAATATCTTCAACACCAATTGCGCATCGGGGTTGGCGGCAAAGCGCCGGCGCAACCGCTCGACCAGCGCCGGGCCGCGCTCCGGGTGCCACTCCTTCAGCACGACGAGCACTTCGCCAAGGTTGCTGCGCTGGTCGAAACTGCGCTGGTTATAGAATATCTGCGGATTGCCGCGCCCGACATTGGCCAGCACATTCTGCACATCGGGTTCGCCCTTGGTCGCCTGTTCGACAAAGGCGACGGCACGGTCGGTCTGGGTCATCGCCGTGCCTTCGGGCGCCGTGACGGTGACGAGGAAATAGGAACTATCGGCCGGCGGAAACAGGCTCGATCCGATGAACGGTACCAGCCCCAGCCCGGAAAAAATCAGCAAGGTCGCCGCCGCCATCGCCTTCCACGGGTTGGTCAGCGACCAGTGCAGCACCGGCGCATAAAAGCGCTGGATGCCGGACTGGATGATCTGCAAAAAGCGGTTGCCGTGCTCGGGTTCATTGCGCGGCAGGATGCGGCTGGCCAGGAAGGGCACGATGGTCAGCGAGACGAGCAGCGACGCCGCCACCGTACCAAGCACCGCGACCGGCAGCGATCGCGTGAACTTGCCGGCGCCTTCGGGCAAAAAGGCGAGCGGCAGAAAGGCAAAGAGCAGCACGAACGTGCAGCCGATGACCGCCACGGCAATCTCGCGGGTGCCCGACAGTGCCGCGGTGGTGCGGTCATCGCCTTCGCGCAGATGCCGGGCAATATTTTCGGTGACGACAATCGAATCATCAACGAGCAGCCCGAGCGCGATGATGAAGCCCGAAATCGCCAGTTGGTTGAGCGTGAAGCCGCTGAAGGCCAGGACCGCCACCCCTATCATCAGGCTGAGCGGTACCGACACCATCACGACAATCGAGGCTCGCCAGCCGAGCGGCAACAAGGTGATCAGCACCAGCCCGAGCGCGATGGCGAAATCGCGGCCCAACTGATCAAGCTTGCGCGCGATGTCGAACGACTGATCAAAGCCCACTGCCAGCGTCACATCGGGCGGCAGCAGCTTTTTGTAATCATCCGCCGCCGCGATGGCGCCGTTGCGGATATCGAGAACATTGAGCCCGTCTTTCTGGGTCAGCGTCACCCATACCGCGCGTTTGCCGTTGAAGCGCGCCAGATGCGGCTGTTCCTCATAGGCCCAACCGACCTGCGCGACATCCTTGATCCGCACGACATTGCCATTCGCGGCGCGCACTGGTTCATCGGCAATTTCATCGATGCTGCGAAAAGCGCCGCCAGCCTGGACATTGAGCCGCTGGTCACCGCTGTGAACGGCGCCGGGCGGCAGGTCGGTCGATCCCTGCCGCAACGCATCGGTAACGGCGGTGACCGGCAGCCCCAGTTGCGCCAGCCGCCCGCTGTCGATGGAAACGCTTACTTCCGGCGTGGGGATCGCCCAGGCGCGGCTGTTGCGTACACCCGGGACGCGATTCAGGCGTTCGCGCAGGTCCTTGGCGTATTTTTCGAGCCGGCGGTACGATGCGGTGTCGCTGACCAGCGCGAACTGGATGACGGCGGCTTCAGTGGTGCGGGTTTTCTGGAATTCGAGCCGGTTCAGCGCCGATGGCAAGGTCGAGCGGATGGCATTCACCTCGCGCACGACTTCGTCGTAATTCTTCTCGGGATCACCGCTCCAGCTGAATTCGGCGGTAATCACCGCGGTCGAATCGGTCGAGCGCGATTGCACGCGCACGATGCCGTCGAGCCCCTGGATGACATCCTCGATCGGCTTGGCGACGGTGGTTTCCATGTCCGACGGCTCGGCGCCGGGAACGGTGGCAATGACATTGATGAACGGCGACGGGAAATGCGGATCGACCGAACGCGGAATGGTCAGGAACGCCGACAGCCCGATGGCGAACAACAGCCCAAAGGCCACCAGCGTGATCTGCCAGCGGCGAACCGCGAAATCGATCAATCCCATCGGATCAACCACGCCCCGGCGACAGGCTGACCTTCATGCCGTCACGCAGCCGTTCCGCTCCGGATGTCACTACCTGTTCCCCGACCCTGAGGCCGGTGGTGATGGTGACGGCGCTGTCACCCACCGGGCCGACCCCGACGGCGCGCAGGCGCACCACGGGCCCGGCGCGATCGAGCACATAGACAAATCCTTCATCGGCACGCGCCCCGAACACCGCCGTCGCCGGCACCGCCACCCCGCCGCTCGTCGCCGTCGGCGCCAGCCGCAGCCGCGCCGAACCAATCAGGCCCGAGCGCAGTTCGGGCAGCGCCGGCAAGGCCAGTTCGACCCGAAAAGTCCCGGTGCCGCTATCGCCGCGCGCGCCGATTTCGGAAACGCTGGCCGCAAAAGGCCGGCTGCCGAGTGCCGGAATGGTCACTTCGGCAGGCTGGCCACGATTGATACGGCCAAGATCGGCATCGGACAGCGGCAATTGCAGCACATAGCCGGTTGCCGCTTCGCCAAGCACAAGAATGGTCTGGCCCGGGCTGGCGATCTGCCCGGGCTCGGCCGGACGCCGCAAAATGACCCCAGCCGAAGGCGCGCGGATCGTCGCCAGCCCGACATCGAAGCCGGCCTGTTGCACCCGCGCATCAGCGGCGGCAACGGCGGCACGCGCGGTTTCGACGCGCGGCGCGGTCACCCAGCCCTTGTCGAACAGGCCGGCAAGCCGGCGATAATCGGCACGGGCGCGATCGGCTTCGGCACGGGCGGCGGCGGCGGCGGCGGCCAGGCTGGTCGGATCCAGCCGGGCGAGGATTTGTCCCATGGCAACACGATCGCCCTCGCGCACCATGATAGCGGCGATCCGGCCATTAGTATTGAAGCCCAACGACGTTTCCCGCTTCAGCCGGACGGTACCGGTAACGAGCAGCGAAGCATCACCGCTGGCTGGGGCCACCGTGGCAATGGTGACCGGCACCAGGGCTGATTCGGCCGGCGGCGGCGGCGGCGCACCCGAACAGGCACCGAGCAACATCGGCAACACTACCGACGAAACGGCGGCCAGCCGGATCGCCAAAGCTGCATTACACAGACGCACGAGACTTTGCCCCAATTTGACCATGACTCATATTGCTTAGCGGCAAGCCGTACCGGTGCAAGCATTATTCGAGCCACGCTCAACTTTTTGCAGCCCTCAAGACGGGTCAATGCCGTGTGCCTGCCGGCATTGACCCGCTGCGGTAATTGATCAGTCTAAAATCGTCAGGAGATTGACCGTTAACGAATGTGCAATACTATCACCGGCTCCTGCCGCAACCGAGGAAAGAGTGACAGCAATGTCCGCAACGATTTGCCCGGCGACGGGGATATCATGCTCGGCAATCTCGCTGATCAGGCACCGGGTTGCGGCCGCCACAACATCGACCTCGCCTTCGAGGCGCAGGTCGATGGCATGGGTAGCGCCGATGAAGGTGACGCTGGCCCAATCTTGGCTGCGGATGTCTTCGACGATCAAGACAGGTTTTTGCCTATCCGGCAATGCGGCACCGGCAATCCGGGTGATCGCGCGCATGACGGCGGCATGAACATGGGTTCCGGCCGTCCGCATCATGCGACATCCCGAGCGGCTGCCGCAGCATTGTGCCAGGCCTTGGTTCCGGCCACCGCCCGCGTTGTCGCGACGGAAGCGACACCTGCCGCATCGGGCTTGGCAATCGGCACCGGCGCCGGGGACGCTGCTTCGCTGTGCGCGATAAAGCCAAGCACCCTGGCCGCCATGTGCGGCCGCGGTTCACGACCACGGCGCAGGTCGAAAACAAAACGCGGATCACCGGTGGCTTCACGCCCGAAGCGGGATGGTGGCACCGCACGGCGGCGCAGATGGCGTTCGATCGTGACCAGCAGATTCATGTCCCGTTCTCCCTTTTGTCAGCAATTCACAACTGATTCGGTTCTTTTAACGATTTATCCGCCGTGAAATCCTACTAGTCTAGGTAAAAAACTATGCTATGGCTCGCATCAAGCGGGCCAGGAGAGGAGGTACCGCGACATATGAACAGCATCGCCATCCGCAAGCGGCTGGACGAGCTGATCGCGTCCAGTGGCGAAGATTACGCTTCACTGTCGCGTCGACTCGGCCGAAACCCGACTTACATCCAGCAATTCATCAAGCGCGGCGTGCCGCGCCGCCTGTCGGAGGACGACCGGCGTCTGCTCGCCGAACATCTGGGCATTGCCGAACGCCTGCTGGGCGGACCGGATGCCGGCAGCATCGTGACCCGTCCCGACCTGGTGCGCAGCAAGGGCGATTATGTGCTGATCCCCAGACTGGCGGTCTGCGCATCGGCCGGCAGTGGCCGTGAAACCGGGCCGGAAACCCCGCTCGCGGCACTGGCCTTTCAGTCGAGTTGGGTCCGCGACGTTGCCAGCGGTCGCCCCGAAGCGCTGTCGGTTATCGGCGTGGAGGGCGATTCAATGCTGCCGACGCTTGCCGATGGCGACCAGATCCTGGTCGATACCGATGATTGCGGCCGGTTGCGCGATGGCATTTACGTGTTGCGCACCGATGACGCCTTGCTGGTCAAGCGCCTGTCGGTCAACCCGGCGACCCGGCGGCTGACGATCCGCAGCGACAATGATGCCTATCCGAGCTGGGATGATTGCGACCCCGCCGCCGTCACGGTCATTGGCCGGGTGGTATGGGTCGGGCGCCGCCTCAACTGAGCGTCATCGTTTCCGGTCGGCAATCGCCAGTGCCACCGCCGCCAGCACGCCCAGCGTCAAGCCCGCAAACAGCCCGACAGACGTTTCGCCGAACATCACCCCGATAATCGGGCCAATCATGACGCCGGCAGCGATCAGGCAGCCACCACCGCGCCGGGGCGGCGACGGGGGTAACGACGGCGGTAACGACGGGGGCGCCGGGGAAACGCGGGAAACGGGAGGATTATTCGCCATGGCGGTGCTTTGGCACGGCGGCGGGGGCAAGGCCAAGCCCTGTTGCCGCCACTGCGGCTTTGCGACAGCAGCGCGAAGGTCTAGACGGGTATGGTGCCCGCCTGCCCGCCCTCATTCCGGCTGATTGGTTGCCTGCTGCCGCTTGCCGCGCTGCTGGCCGGCGGTGCGGCCGCCCAGACTGCCCAGCCAGCCCGGCCAGCCGCGCCCGCAGAGCTGCCGGAAGGGCCGTTGCCCAGCGGCGAACCCCGGCTGGAGGATTTTGGCCCGCTGCCCGGCAATGTGCCTTGGCCGACGATCGAATCGACCAGCGACGGTGAACCCGCGACGGCGGCCGGAGATGTTCGCTATACCGTTGATATAAATGGTCTTGTGGCGCTTGGGCTTGACGATAAATTTCGGGCCCTGTCGTCGCTGTGGACCAAGCGCGGCGATGTTTCCAACCTCGCCCAGATCAACCGCCGTACCGCTGAGGATCGCGACCTGATCGACCAGTTGCTGCGCTCGATTGGTCATTATGGCGGTGCCACCCGCGTAGCGATCACCTCGCCCACGCTGGCCACGGCGCCGGTGCGGGTCAGCCTGGCGGTCGATCCGGGGCCGCTTTACCATTTCGATTCGATCAGCGTCATCGCGCCCGCCGGCGCGGCGATTGCCGATTCGGCATCGGTGGTGCTGCCGCTGCTCGGCGTGAAGGCCGGTGATGCCATCGATGCGACGCGCGTCAACACCGCGCAGGATGCTCTGCCGGCAGCGCTCGCCGATGCCGGCTACCCCTTCCCCGTCGTGGGCAAGCCGGAAATCGTCGTGGATCATGCCACCCGCACCGCGTCGCTGTTGCAAAGCATCGATCTTGGCGTGCGCGGCCGATACGGCACCATTCATATCGCCGGCGAAACACAAGGCCTGTCCGATCAGCATGTCGCCACGCTGGCGCGGTTCAAGCCTGGCGACCGCTACACCAACGCCGGTCGCGACGATCTGCGGCGGGCGCTGATCCAGACCGGATTGTTCGGCAGCGTTGCCGTCAAGCCGGTCGCCGCCGGCAAAGCTGATGCCGATGGTGCCCAACTGGTCGACCTGATGATCACCGCCGAAGCGGCACCGGTGCGCACCATTTCGGCCAAGGGCGGTTATTCGACCGGCCAGGGCCTGCGCGCCGAAGCAAGCTGGACGCACCGCAACCTGTTCAGGCCGGAAGGTGGCTTTACCGTGCGCGGTGTCGCCGCCGAACGCGAACAGGTGTTGATCGCCGAATTGCTGCGCCGCAATTTCAAGAAACGCGACCAGTTGCTGTCAGCCCGCATCGGCATTTCGGCGG
>CAJAHV010000160.1 GCA_903939555.1 uncultured Alphaproteobacteria bacterium
CCGGCGTCGGCCGGCCGCGCACTTCGCCGACATTGACATGCACTTCCTCGCCCGTCGCGCGTAAATCCTCGCCATCGCCGCAATGGAGTTCGAATTGCAGGGTCATCGAGGTGGTGCCGATACGGCTGCAGCGCACGCAGATGGCGACCATTTCATCGAGCAGGATCGGCGCCTTGAACTCGACCAGTGCCTTGGCGACGTGCATTTCGGGGCCGCCGGCGAGGCCTTGACCCTCATAGATGCCAGCGGCGCGAAAATATTCGACCAGCCCGATATCAAAATATTCGAGATAGCGCGGGTTGAACACCACCGCCTGGGCATCGACCTCGGCAAAGCGCACGCGCTTGGGGAAGGAAAAACGGAAATCGGCGCGTGCCATGGCGGGCTCCGGATGATGGGGCATTCAGCCTGCCGAAAGCTGCTGTCGCCCAGAATGATGTTGCTGGGGTTACCAGCCTCGAAGCGAAAGTTCAAAGACGACGATGACCGATGCCCGCACGACGCTCGTTGCCGCCCTTATACTGGCCGCGGGCTTGCTTGGTGGCGGCTGGCTGCTCGGTGACGGGCTGACGCGCGCCAAGCATGCCGACCGCGCCGTGACAGTGCGCGGCCTTGCCGAGCGCGATGTCACCGCCGACTTGGCAACCTGGACGATTGCCAGCGCCGCTGTGGGCAGCGATCTGCCTATGCTGCAAGCCAAGGCTGACAGCGACGGCGACCGTGTAATCGCTTTCTTGCAGGCCCGGGGTTTCGGCACCGACGAGATCGAAGCCGGCGGCATCAGCGTCAACCAATATGTCGATAGCAATGGCCGGCCCAACATCACCATTCGCCGCAAGATCCAGTTGCGCACCACCAAGGTGATGGCGGCGCGCGCGGCCTATGCCCGCCAGGCCGAACTGATGCGGCAGGGCGTGGTGTTCGACAGCGACAATGGCGGCATGATCTACAGCTTCACGCGGTTGAACAGCGTCAAGCCGCCGATGATCGCCGCCGCCACGAAGAACGCCCGCGAAGGTGCCGAGCAGTTTGCCAAGGATTCAGGTGCCCGGGTGGGCGATATCAAATCGGCTTCGCAGGGCTATTTCTCGATCATCCCGCGAGATGGCGATGCCTCGGGTGCCAGCGCCGGTGCCTCGCCGTTCCAGAAGGTGCGGGTGGTGACGACGATCGATTTCTACCTGGATTGATCGCAGCAAGCGCGCGCCTCAATCGCCGATCAATGCCTTGTTCGCCGCCTTGCCGGCTGGTGAATCGGGGTCGGCGCGTGCTGCCGCTATCCAGGCTGTGCGTGCTAATTGGTCGTTACCCTGCGCGGCGGCGATATTGCCGGCTTCATATTGGATGTCGGCGCTGTCGGCGTCGCGGGTCGCGGCTGCGAGGATAGCGGCTTCAGCGGTCTTGAAATCGCCCATGCGGCGGGCAAGCGTTGCCTTCAGCAGCCAGCCGAAGGGCACATCGGGGTCGAGCTTTGTCGCCGCATCGAGATCGGTTGCCGCAGCCATTTCGCGCTTCAGATCGACAAGCGCTTCGGCGCGGGTGACGCGCAGGCTGGCCTCGGCGCGCGGGCTGAGGCTGATCCCGCCCGGGCCGGTGATGGCGGTATCGAGAAAACCCACCGCCGCCGCCGGCTGGCCGGCGAGCATCGCGGCATCGGCGGCCTGTGACAGGATGGTCACCGCCTTGCCGTCCTGCGCCGCGACCGAGCCGTGCACCGCCTTGTCAAAGCTGGCCAGTGCCGCCGGATAGTCCTGCCGGGCGAACTGGGCGAGCGCGAGGCAGTGCAGCGCCGGCACGCCGCCATTCTCGATCCGCCACGCCTGCGCCGTCTCCACGGCGCGTTCGGGGGCCGACTTCACCAGTGCCAGGCACGCCTGATAGCGCCCGACATCGCTGGCCAGCGGTGCGGCGAGCGTCGGGGCGGCGATCAGCGCCAGCAACAGGACGAATTTCATGCAGGCTTTTCCTCGACCAGCCGCGCCACAATCGCCAGCAGCAGGGCGATGTCCTGCGGCCGTGACAGGCGATGATCGCCATCCTTGACGAGATGAAGCTGAACATCATCGGAACAGAGCCGGTCGGCAATGTCGAGCGCCAGCCGCCATGGCACGGCATCGTCGCGCTGGCCGTGCAGCAGTCGCACCGGCGCGGTGATGGCGATCGGCCCGCCGAGCAGCAATTGCGCCGGCGCATCGGCGATCAGCGCTGCCGAATAGCGATAGCCTTGCGGGTCATAGTCGCTCGACCGGGTGAACCAGCCCTGCGTCGCCAGCGCCGTGCGGTCGGCAGCGGTGATAGCGAGCCCCCATTCGGTGAAATCGGGAGCCGCCGCGATGCCGACAAGGCCGGCCAGCCGGTCACCCAGGCCCAGCCCGAGGCGCAGCGCGACCCAGCCGCCCATCGACGAGCCGACCAGCAGTACGCGGCCAGCGGGCGCGACATGGTCGATGACAGCGCGGGCATCCGCCACCCAGCGCCCGATGCTGCCGGCAAGAAAGTCACCCCCCGAGGCGCCGCAGCCCGAATAGTCGAGCCGCAGCAGCGCCCGGCCCGTCGCCGCTGCCCAATCGGCGAGCGCTTCGGCCTTGGACCCGGTCATGTCCGACATATAGCCGGGCAGGAAG
>CAJAHV010000161.1 GCA_903939555.1 uncultured Alphaproteobacteria bacterium
CGAGCCAGTGGCGTCGCTGCGCCGGCGCTGGCCCAATACGGCGTTCAGCTGGTTGATGGGTGCCGATATTCTGCCCGAATTGCACCGCTGGCACCGCTGGCGCGCCTTTGCACAGGGCGTGCCGATTGCCGTTTTGGCGCGTCCGCGCTATATGGGGAGTGCTCTGGTATCGCCCGCAATGGCGTGGCTGGGGCGCTGGCGGCGGCCTTTGGGGTCGATTCGCGATTGGACGCACTGGCCATTGCCGGCAATCATCGTCCTGTCGATCCGCCAGACGCCCTTGTCGGCGACGGCGATTCGCGCCGCCGATCCTGATTGGGCGCAGCAATTCATGCCGGCAGCCACCGGCAACCGACAAGAGAGCAGGACAAAGATTTGACGACCCCGCAATCCACCCCGACCGCCGCCGCCCGCGCCGAAGCCGCCACCCGCGCCGAAGCAAAGGTGGACGCGCATGTCGAGGCGCTGCACGCCATGGTGATGGCCTCGCTCGATGATGATCAGGCGCTGGACATTGTCTCGATCCCGCTCGCCGGCAAGACGACGATTGCCGACTACATGGTCATTGCCAGTGGCAAATCCGGCCGGCAGGTCGCTTCGATGGCGATGAAGATCGCCGACAAGTGCAAGACCGATTTCGGCCGCCCGGCGCGCGTTCAGGGGCTGCCGACCGCCGATTGGGTGCTGATCGATGCCGGCGATGTCATCGTCCATATCTTCCGCCCGGAAGTGCGCGACTTCTACAACCTCGAACGCATGTGGGCCTTCGATTCGGCGCCCAACAAAGGCGAACCGCGCATGGGGGCGCTGCGCGAGGCGCATGAAGCGCGCGACCCTGCGCTGGGCGACCCCCGCAAGGCCGGCTGATGCGGCTGGCCATCGTGGCGCGTGGCCGCATCGGCGCGTCGCCCGAGGCCGAACTCGTCGATCGCTATGCCAAGCGGCTGCGCGGCGAACTGAGCGTCACCGAGATCGGCGACAGCGCGCCCTGGCCGCGCTTCGAGGCCGGGCGCACCGTCGTTCTCGATGAAACCGGCAAGGACCTGTCGTCCGAAGCGCTGGCGGCCATCCTGGGTGGCTGGCGCGATGGCGGCACACGCGACGTGCGCTTCCTGATTGGCGCCGCTGACGGCCATGATATCGCCACCCGTGCCGGCGCCGACCTGTTGCTTGGTTTCGGCCGGGCGACCTGGCCGCACATGCTGGTGCGCGCCATGCTCGCCGAACAATTATATCGCGCCATGACGATTCTGCAGGGCCATCCCTACCACCGCGCAGGGTGACGAGCGAGAACAGCGGTCTGGCGCGACGCTGCCAGTCTGCTATTGTGACAGTCGTTGTTGCCGAAAGCGAAACTACCGTGATGTCATCCCGCTGGAAGATTGCGCTGCCGGTCATCGCCCTGCTGGCGATTCCGGGCACGGCCGCCGTCCGCGCCGCAAGCGAAAGCGATACCTACAAGCAGCTCGACGTTCTGATGGATGTGTTCGAGCGGGTGCGCACCGATTACGTCGACAAGGCCGATGACAAGAAACTGATCGAAGGTGCCATCAACGGCATGCTCGCCAGCCTTGACCCGCATTCATCCTATCTCGATGTCCGCGAATATCAGAACATGCGCCAGAATACCGATGGCGAATATGGCGGGCTCGGGCTGACGGTCACCACCGAGGATGGCGCGGTCAAGGTCGTTGCGCCGACCGACGATACGCCGGCGGCGCGCGCCGGCATCAAATCCGGCGATTACATCACCCACCTTGATGGTGAGCTGATCTATGGCTCGACCCTGCAAGAAGCAGTCGACAAGATGCGCGGCCTGCCGGGGAGCAGCGTCAAGCTGACCGTGGTGCGCGAAGGTGCCACCAAGCCGATGGATTTCGCGCTGAAGCGCGAAGTCATCCAGATCAAGCCGGTGCGTTTCGAAACGCGCGGCAGCGTTGGGGTCATTCGCATCACCACCTTCAACAAGCAGACCGGCGATGCGACGCGCAATGCCATTGTTTCGATCGAAAAACAGCTCGGTGCCAATGTTGCCGGCTATGTCGTCGATCTGCGTTCCAACCCCGGCGGCTTGCTCGACCAGGCAATCGAAGTCAGCGATGTCTTTCTCGACAAGGGCGAAATCGTGTCGCAACGCGGCCGCACCAAGGACGATATCCAGCGCTACAAGGCGACGCCGGGGGACCTGACGGGTGGCAAGCCCGTCGTGGTGCTGATCGACGAAGGCTCCGCTTCGGCTGCCGAAATCGTGGCTGGCGCACTGCAGGATCAGCGCCGTGCCATCGTGCTGGGCCAGCGCAGCTTCGGCAAGGGCTCGGTCCAGACGCTCATCCCGCTCAGCCAGGACACCGCGCTGCGGCTGACAACGGCGCGCTATTTCACGCCATCAGGGCGCAGCGTGCAGGAAAACGGCATCGAACCCGATGTCCAGGTGCCGCAACTGTCCGATGCGACCCGCGCCGAACGGCCACGCCTGCGCGAGGCCGATCTCAAGAAGCATCTGATCAACGAGATCAAGGACGGGACCGAAAAGCTGGTCGAAAATGACAACAAGCCCGATCCGCGTTTTGCCGCGACCCCCGAGGAGCTGAAAAAGAAGGGCGTCATCGATTTCCAGCTCGATTACGCGACCCGGCTGCTGACCCGCCTCGCCCCGGCGGGGGCACCACCGGTTGCGGTTGCGGCAGGGTCGCCGCCGGTTGCAATTGCGGTTGCGGCGGCCACACCCGTGGCAAAGCGCGCCAACCCGAAGTGAGCCTTTGGGCGGGCGTATCACCGGCAAACGGTGATCACGCCAGCCTGCAGGCATGACAGCGTTGCGATTGCGCCGCACCGCGCCGCCGCTTATGGGGCGATACTGCCCCGGATCAGGATTGGAACGCCCCTTGCTGCGCCGCCTTTACGACTGGACGCTCGCCCGCGCTGCCGGCCCGGGAGCCGAAAAATGGCTGATGGGTATCAGCTTCGCCGATTCGTCGTTTTTCCCGATTCCGCCCGATGTCATGCAGATCCCGATGTCGATCGCGCGCCCGGAAAAATCGCTGCGTTACGCCGCCTTGTCGACCTTGGCGTCGGTTGCCGGCGCGCTGCTCGGCTACGCCATTGGCGCGTTGCTTTACAAGACGATCGGCGTGCCCCTGCTGCAATTCTACGGGTATGAGGACAAATTCGTGTCCTTTGCCGCCAGCATCAAGGCGCATGGCTTTTTGTGGATGCTGGCGTTTGCCTTCCTGCCGATTCCCTACAAGGTGGCGACGATCGCGGCGGGCAGCGTGTCGCTCGGGCTGCCGGTATTGATTGCCGCGTCGCTGCTCGGCCGCGGCGGGCGCTTCTTTCTCGTGGCGCTCATCCTGCGGCGCTATGGCGCTGCGGCTCAAATGATCATCGACCGGTATTTCCACCAATTGGCGCTGGTGGCGACCGGGCTTTTCGTTGGCGGTTTCGCCGTGGTGAAATATGCGTTCTGACCGGCTGACAACGGCGATCCTGCTGCTTGGCCCCGCCGGTCTGCTCGGGGGGGCGCTGGCTTTTGAATATATCGGCGGCCTGGTGCCGTGCGAGATGTGCCTGTGGCAGCGCTGGGCGCTGGCGGCAGCGCTGGTGCTGGCGCTGCTCGGCTGGGCGACCGGCCATGCGCGTGCCCTGCTCGCACTGGCGGCGCTGGCAATACTTTGCGGCGGCGGCATCGCCATCTTCCATGTCGGGGTCGAGCAGCATTGGTGGCAGGGCATAACAAAATGCGCCGCCAGCCTGTCATCGGGCTCTGCAACGGATATCATGGAGCAAATACTCGCCCAGCCGCTGGTGCGCTGCGACGCTATTCCCTGGTCGCTTTTCGGCATTTCCATGGCAGGATGGAACGCAATGGTTTCAATCCTGATCGGAGGCACGGCGCTATGGCGGCTGAAGTGAGGCATTTGCCCGGGGATGCCCGTATCGATACGCGCCCGATGGTGCGGGTCGATCAGGCCGGCGAAGTCGGGGCGGCGTGCATCTATGCCGGGCAATTGGCCGTGATGGGCGATCGGGCCGGCGTATCGGGTGAAATTCGTCACATGGCCGCGCAGGAAAAGCGCCATCTCGAGGCATTCGACGCGCTGATGGTCCGTCGCGGCGTGCGGCCCACGCTGTTTGCCCCGATGTGGCATGTTGCCGGCTATGCGCTGGGCGCCGCCACGGCGCTGCTGGGGCCCAAAGCCGCGATGGCGGCGACCGTGGCGGTGGAGACCGTCATCGACCAGCATTACGGCGAACAGGCAGACGCACTTGCCGGCGGCGCCGACCCGGAACTGGCGGCGATGGTCGATGATTTTCGCGCTGACGAAGTCGAGCACCGCGATACAGCTGCAAGCCATAGCGGCGCCGATGGTTTTCCACTGTTGCAGGCAGCCATCCGCACCGGCGTGCGGGCCGCGATTGCGGTGGCCAAGCGCGTTTAGCGGCCAATCAAAAGGCCACCCTCGCAACGGCGAAGGTGGCCCTTGAACGCATTGTGGACCGGGGCAACCACCCCGGTCCAGAATCATCAGAATGCGATGTCGATCGTCGCGCCATAGGTCGCCGGGTCGCCATAGATCACCGAGCCGAAGCCCAGCGCGCCAAAGTCGATCCCACGCGAGATATACTCGCTGTTGGCGATGTTCTTGCCCCAGAACGTCAGGCCCAGCCCCTTGGTGAAGCTGCCCAGCTTGATGTTGTCGATGCGCAACTGCGCGTCGAACAGGCTGCGCGCATCGGCCTTGATCTGGCTGTTGAACGGTGCTGCCAGCGGGTTGGCGAAGAAGGTCTGCGACGAGACATAGCTCCAGCCAACGCGCGCCGTCAGCTTGGCATCATTGGGCAGCGGATAGACGAAGTTACCGGCCAGATTGGCGGTATAATCCGGCGAGTTGCCCGGTGTGATAACCGACGCGATGTTGCGGATGACGCCGGCGGTATCGGCACCGGGGAAGTTCTTCACATCCTTGTGAACATAGCCGAACGAGCCGTCCATGCTCAGGTTGTCGGTGATCGCCAGCCGGCCTTCGAGCTCGACGCCGGTATAGTTGATCTTGCCGGCGTTGGTGACCTGAGTGCCGAAGGTGGCGCCGCCCGGGATCGGGATGGTCGCCTGCAGATCGCTGTATTCATTGTAGAACACAGCGGCGTTCAGGCGGAGCCGGTTGAACAGCTCGGTCTTGGCACCGAGTTCGTAGGACCAGATGGTTTCCTCGTTGAACGGGATCAGGCCCAGCTTGGCCGCGGCGTTGGTGGTCTGGCGGGCATTGAAGCCGCCCGAACGATAACCGCGCGCGAGGCGGCCATACAGGTTGACGTCATCGCTGGCGCGATAGTCGACGGTCACATGGCCGGTCGGCTTGCCGAAGCTGGTCTTCTGGCGGTTAAGCGCCAGGTCGGTCGGGTCGGTGAACGGCGTCGCGCCATTCTGGCTCCGGTTGAAACCCTTCTTGTCCCATGTGTAGCGCATGCCGAGCGTGACGCCGAGCGGGCCGTCGGCGCCGCCGGGGCGATAGGTGCCCTGACCATAGACGGCGAAGCTGTCACCATCGGCCTTGTAGGCCAGCGTCGAGCTCGGCGTCGAGAAGTTGCGGAAGCGGGCCGGGTTGGCCGCCGCAAGGCCGGGGCCGAGGGCGCCGAAATTGCCAAGGAAGATCTGGTTGGTATCGAGGATGAAGCCGAAGCTCTGTTCGTTCGATTCAGCGCCTTCCTCGTGGAAGAAGAACCCGCCGAGCACCCATTGGAAATTACTGTCGTAATTCGACACGATTTCCACTTCCTGGCTGAACTGGCTCTGCGAACGCAGGTTTTTGGCCTGGAACAGCGGCTGGGTCGTCGTGGGCACCGCCAAGCCGGCAACCACGCCGGCAGCGCCCGGCGGCACCACGAACTGCAGCAGGCTGGCGGGCAAGCCGTTGAGCAGGCTGGCGTTGCTGAACAGCGCGCCGCGCACGCTGCCCAAGCCATCAAGGTCGCTGCCTTCGATATTGTTGTTCCATTCGCGATATGAGGTCGACGAACGCAGCTTCACCGGGCCGGCATCGACTTCGACACGCAGCAGATTGCCCCACAGCTTGTCACGCGAGTTGCGCGCACCTTCAAGGCAGATGCTGTCGAGGCGAGCGCGCTGCACCGGCTTGCCACAGCCGGCTTGCAGCGCAACCGTCGACGCCTGCGCGAGATAGCCGGCAACATTTGCCGGCTGGACCTGGGCAATGGTGCCACCATCAAGGCTTACATTGGGACGGAAAACGCCATCGCCGACGGCGGCGAGCTGGTTGGCCGGAGCGACACCATCGATGACGGTATAGTCGAAAATGTTGGTGATGGTGATATTGTCGCTGGGTTCGATCTTGATCGCGACGCGGAAGGCGTCGGTTTGGTTGCCACCGGGATCACGGCTGTTCTTGGGTTCGAGCAGATTGTCGACGACCCCGTCGCGCTGCTTGTGCAGGTAGGACAGCGTTGCCGACAGCGCGTCGCCCAGCTTGCCGGTGTTGAGGATCGCGCGGCCCGTCCACTGGTTGTAATTGCCATAGCCGGCGCGGACTTTGAGGCCGAATTCGTCATCGGGCAGCTTGGTGATGAAATTGACCGCGCCGCCGGTGGTGTTGCGGCCGAACAGCGTGCCCTGCGGCCCGCGCAGCACTTCCACCCGCTCGATTTCGGCAACTTCGAACGACGCAGCAGACGACCGTGCCAGATAGACGCCGTCGAGATAGAGGCCAATCGGCGAATCATAGCCCTGGGTTTCATCGGCGGCGGTCGGGATACCGCGGATGGTGATGACCGCAGCCGTGGCGTTGGTGGTGCCGCCAGAGATCGAAAGGTTCGGGGCCAGCGCGCTGAGGTCGCGGACTTCGCTGATGCCGATCAGGTCGATCTTGGCCGACGGGATGGCCGAAATCGCCAGCGGCGTACGCTGCAGGTTTTCACCGCGCTTCTGGGCGGTGACGATGATTTCCTCAAGGCCATTGCTGTCGGCAGCGACGGTCTGCGCCATCGCGGCAGATGCGGCGAGACTGGTGCCGGCGAGCAACACCACGGCCAGAGCACGGTTGAACGTCTTCATTGTCAGCAATCCCCCAAAAAAAACCGCCGCCCGGATTCTATGATCCGTATTCGGCCTTTCCAACTAGCCCGCTTGCGTTGATCCAATCAAAAAACGCAAGTCGAGCATCACAAAAATGCGCATATTTCATGATTGCGCCACGAGCAAGCGCCTTTTGCGAAGCTGGGTCGGCAAAAATTGCATGGTTGCATCAAAGCCACAGCTACCCTGCCGATACCGCTCATCGCCAGCGATCAGGCGACACTCGGCCACGGTGCACTTGTCGTGCCCTGCGTTTCGACATGACCGTTAACGCGCACCTGAAATTCCTGGGCACGGGCGCGTGGATTGTAAAATTGCTTGTACCAGATGCGTAGCTTGGCGAACGGCCCGTCGCCTTTGACAATCATCGGGTTCACACAGGCGCGCTTGTGCGCCCAGATTTCGAAATCCTGTGAAAAGGCTTCAAGGCTCGATTGCTGGTAGGCGCGGGCGACCGCGATATCGTCGGGCGTTGCAACGGCGTTGGGCGATTTGACGAGCAGCCCGTGCCAGACCTTGACGACGCCATCATCGACCGGCGTGTGACAGATCAGGATCAGCGAGGGATATTCCCCCTCCATCGATGATTGCAGGATGCCGGGGCCAGTATACCAGGTGTCGTTGGTCATCGGCCCGTCGCTGGTGGTCAGGGTGCGATGGCCGCTTGCCAGCAACTGCCGCACGACATGACCATCGAAGACATTTTCAAACGACACCATGTTACGGCTGCCATGCACCGGATCAAGGTGTGCCTTGTCGGTCATGTTGTCGACGATTTCCTGCGGGTGGCAGGCGAGTTCGCCGAGCTCGTCGATCTGCCACTGCACCCATTGCGGATTGTCCCAGTTTTCAAAGGGCGGCACGTCGTAATCGGGCGCGCCGCCTTCGGCATCATGCCAGACCCAGATGCAGCCGGCGCGCTCCTTGATCGTCCAGGACTTCAGGCAGGCGGCCTTGGGAATCGGCGCCGGTGAATAGGGAATATCGTTGCAGCGGCCATCGGGGCCGAAACGCCAGCCGTGATAAGGGCAGCGGATATTGTCGCCCTCGATATGTTCCTTGTCGCGCACGACGTACGATGTCGTGTTCTTGGCCAAATGGGTGCCCATGTGCGGGCAATAGGCTTCGACGAGGAATACCCGGCCGCTTTGGCCACGATACAGTACCATGTCCTGGCCGAAATAGCGCACGGCCAGCGCCTTGTCGTTCACCTCGCCGGAGGTCGCGACCATGAACCAGCCGCGCGGGAAGGCGAACTCCCCCAATCCATAGTCTGCCGAAGTCGCCATGGCATGATTCCCGCTTGTTCCAAGTCAGGCAAGGATAACGCTGCACCCGCGGCCTTGGCAAGGCACAAGCCACAATTTTCGCTATTATCATGGCATTCTGCATCGAAATGCGTAAATCTAGATTGCAGAAACTACGCGAAATGCCAACGTCCTGCCGATGGAGCCATGATGGACCCCCGCCTCGCCACACTGATCGCCAAAGAGGCCATTCGCGATCTCGTCCTGGCCTATGCCCGCGCCGCCGACCGCAAGGACCAGGCGCTGATGCGCTCGCTCTACCATCCCGACGCCGTGGAGGATCATGGCGCGTTCTTCCACGGCCTCGCTGTTGAATTCATTGACCGCCTGCCCGAAATTCAGGCGCCAATCGACATCCTCCAGCACCATGTCACCAACCACAATATCGTCATCACCGGCGAGCGCGCCGAAGGCGAAGTCTATGTCCTTGCCATGCACCGCGTACAACGGAGCGGCGCTGCCTTCGATGTGCTGGTGAGCGGCCGCTACCTCGATGGCTATGAATGCCGCGATGGCGCCTGGAAATTCAGCCGCCGCGCCATTGTCGCCGACTGGGCGCATGTGTGGGACCCGTCGATCATCACGCTCGACCATGAAATGGTCGCGGGGTCCCTGATTGGCCGTGCCGGGGCGGACGATCCATCGTACCGGCTGCTTGGCCTGCTGCCGCGCGGCGGAGCGATTGCCGCAACGGCACAGGCCGGGGATCCCGGCTCCTGAGCAGCGCAGCAGCGCAGCGACAACGGCAGCGACAACGGCAGCGACAACGCTTTAGTCGATCTCCGGGCTATGGTCTGCATCGGTTATCCGCACGATGCGCGGGTTATACTTCAGCGTCTTCACAGCGATCGAGGTTTCGATGTGATGGACCCCCGGGATCGCCAGTATCTGGTTCGAAGCGACCTCGTGCAGTTGGTCGAGTTCACCAAACAGCACCACCGCAAGGATGGTGAAGCGCCCCATCGTGATGATGACGGCATTGACCGTCGGCAGATCGGCAATCTGCCGCGCAATGGCCTGGACATTCTGGATGTCGGCCTGGATTCCAATGAAGGCAAGCTTGGTCGGGTCTTCCATCCCGAAGCTGGTGATGGCCGTGAAGGCGATCAGCCGTTCCTGTTGCAAACGCTTGATACGGCCGCGCACCGTGCCTTCGGTGACGCCCAGATCGGTGGCGATCTTGCGGTTGCTGACCCGCGCGTCGCGCGCGAGGATATCGATGAGCTGGCGGTCGACGGCGTCGAGCTGGGCTGTGGTCATGACATCCGCCGTGATTCGATGGGAGCGACATCAAACTTGTATTTGACGACATCGACGGCAATCGCCGGCGTCATCGAGCGGATGCCGTCGATGCGCGTCAGGCGTTCAAGCAACAGCGTCTGGATCTCGTCGAAATCGTGCAGCGCGACGAGAATATCGATGTCGTAGCGGCCGGTGACGAGATGCGCCGCGAATACTTCGGGCAATTCGCACAATTCGGCAGCGACGTCGGACGCCGGGCGGCCATCGACCTCGATGGCAATCTCGATGAGCACATTATAGCCATGCGCGGCAAAATCCGACACCGCGACAACGCGCAGCTTGTCGGCATCTTCAAGCCGGCGGATGCGCGCCGATACCGTGGCGCCGGTCAGGCCGAGCCGGTCGGCAATCTGCTGGTTGGTGGCGCGGCCGTTGGCGCGCAGTTGCGCTACGATGTTGCGATCGACGTCGTCGAGAATAAAATCTGCCGCCATGCGTGCACGTCATCCATTTCCAATGGGGATCAACTGCGCGGCACTAAAGCCGCCGTCAACCGCTATGTTCGCGCCGGTGACAAACGACGCGGCATCCGACAACAGGAACAATATCACCGCCGCCACCTCCCCGGGCTGGCCGGGACGGCGCAGCAGGTGCATGTTGGCAAAGGCGCTGTGCACCGGTTCGGGAAGCATCGCGGTCATCGGCGTGGCGATATAGCCCGGGCTGACGGCGTTGACCCGCACCCCGGCAGCGCCATAATCGGCGGCGAGGGAACGGGTCAGTTGCAGCACGCCACCCTTGCTGACGTTATAGGGCGTATTGCCCTGCCCGCCGGTCATGCCGAAGATGCTGGCGACGGTAACGATGGCACCGCCGCCGGCCGCGACCATGAATGGCAGCACGGCGCGCGCGCACAGCATCGTGCCGGTCAGGTTGACCGCAAGTGCCTCGTCCCAATCGCCCAACGCCATTTCGGTCACCGCGCCAGGCACCGAGATGCCGGCCGATGCCACCAGGCCATCGATGCGGCCAAAGGCGGCGGCCGCTTCGGCAACTGCTGCCGCGACGGCCGCCGCATCGCGCACATCAAGCGAAATCGCCCGGTCGTCACTGCCCAGCCCGGCCGCTGCTGCCATCGCACCGGGGTCACCCAGATCGGCAGCGATGACGCGCCCACCTGCGGCGCGCACCCCGCGCGCCGTCGCCAGGCCGATACCCGAGGCGGCCCCGGTCACAAAGATCGCCTTGCCCGCAAGATCAGTCACGGCCCGATTGCCGCAAAAACGCTGAGATCAAACGGCTGAACGCGGCGGATTTCGACCCATTCGGTTTCCAGCCGGCGCGCTGCGAATTTCCAGACGCCCGTCTCGATCCGGTAATCGTCGTGATAGCGGATTTCCATGTCGAGACACTGCCAGCCGCCGTCCGCTGAGGGCATGATGTGACTGGCGGTGCAATAGGTATGGCCATGCGCGGTGGTCGCCC